>PIVW01000773.1 GCA_003353825.1 Chloroflexota bacterium | reverse complement strand
CGGAACAGATGGCAGTCATGGGCAAATCGGAAATGTCATAACCAGCCAGTTGCAGGGGACACTTGCCACGGATACGCTTTTGTGCGTCTTGAGAGAAGGTTGTGAAGCGATACACAGTTTTTCGAAGACGGCCAGATACAAGTGAGCGCTTTCCAGGTTGTCGAAACCGCAGAAGTTCTGATAGTGCTGATCGAAGCGTCTGATGACGAGTTCGGTAACATTGTTGGTGCGGGGAATGGCGGGATTCTCGATGGCATTAACCAGCTTAGGCCAATGATGTTCCAGAAACTCGAAAATGGCGATTGCCTCGGAGGTTTGGATAGCATATGCGTCTTGTTTGGCGAGTATAGCGGCATAGCGTTCACAGGCGACACGTTCTGTGCGGGTCTCAAAAATGGTGTAGATTTCCTGCTTGAGGATCATGGCTTGGGGATTGGTTTTGGCATAGTCAGGGTCATAAACTGCCTTGAAGTGTGCCTGGACATTCTGCAAGGCATGGAAAACGCACTCGTGGTGGACAGCTTTGGGGAAGACACGAGCGATGATGGGGCCATAATCCTGGCGCAAATCAGTGACGACCGTGTGAGGGGTGCAGCCTTTGGTGCGCACGGCGAGCAGGAAGGTGCGGGTGCTGGCTTCTCTGTACATAAGGCCAGACTGCGGGAGACACGCAGTGAGCGTGGTTTCTCAGAACTCGACGACTACCGCGCTTCCGGCGGCCAGTTGTGACACAGCTACCATGAGCGGCTGGCCTCACCCCAAGCAAACCTTGCACTGGCCGCAACGCATGCCAGCCAGCGCTGTTCTCCGGCATACGCCCCAGCAGAGCCAGTCCCAAGCAGCACAAGATGACAAAAACGTGCAGTCGCAATTGAACAAATCGAAACAGGGAGAATAATGTGGTAGAATTCATAAGCCAGTCCTGCGGTTGTTGGATTTTGCTAACCCTACTATACCGTAAGACTGGCATTTTGATTATGGGCAACCTCAATCTCGTTTCTGAGCTGTTTTACCACCTGTTTGGCGGCGAATCCTCCGTTTTTCCACGCTTTTTTGTCCCAAACCGGTGACGCTCGCATTGTTGTGGTGAGTTCATTGATTGCTCTGAAACCCATTCATATATCGATACGTATAGGCAATTGACAAGTAATCACAGAGGCAACTGTTCTGGCGGAGCCATCTGTGATTTCCTTGTACGACCTACCTGCACATGATACACTTTTAGTGAACATGTGCTGTCATATAACCCGTTAAACTAGAGGAGACCTTCGATGAGTTCCGATAATCAACCCCCCAAAAGCCCACTTGTAGATGAATTAGCAACCCTTGGGAAAAACCTGGGCAGTGCAGTGCGTACGCTTCTTGAAAGCCCCCAAAGATATGAGGTAGAAGATGAAGTTCGCGAGGGATTTCAGACGGTGGTAACAGAAGTCAATGATGCCCTTGGCAAAGCTCGGTCGACTGATGTCGCAAAAGATGTTGGTGTGAGGGCAGAGAAGGTTGTCGAGAGTGTCAAGACAAGCCAAGTTACTGCCGAACTACGCGAAGGTCTGGTACGTGGCCTGCATAGTTTGAACGCCGAACTAGGGTACCTTGTCGATCGCCTGAATACTGAAGCAGAACAGACAGAGGCGCCTGTAGAAGCCGAATCAGCCGCAGAAGCGACACCTGCTGAAGTCACGAGCGAGGAAATACCCATCGTAACACCACCACCAAGCTCTCCGGAAGAAGAACCCTAAAGTGCAATGCTGAAGCAGGCGCCTATGGCCATGCGCGATACCGCGTATGGCCATTTTCGCGCAGAACAAAAGGGACTATCGCCAAATACTTAGCCGAACGATGGTCCCGTTGCACCGCACTTGAACTGGGAGCACACTTTTTACGACGATTTTCAGCATGTCGCTCAGCAAACACCTGGGTTTCAGGCCATTCTTTAGCTCCAACTCAAGGGTTTCGATGAACCGATTGCTTTCAAACAGAGTTATTTTCGCTAACCAAGTTCAAGTGTAGTCCTACATGTGTACGAGTAGCACGGAATATTCCTTATCGAAAGGTATTTTTCTAATTCTACCGGATTCTGTGGTGGGTGGAAATAACCCAAAAGAATTACACAACATATAGTGGCTTTTTTCGATTACATACCGTATGCCGGCCAAATTCCTATATTGGAGGTGCACTTTAATGGTAAAAATGCGAAAT
>PIVW01001571.1 GCA_003353825.1 Chloroflexota bacterium | reverse complement strand
GTGCCATCGAAGTTCGGCGCCAATGGCCAGCAAGTCCAATGACACTTCACCGGCGGCTTTTCCGCTTAGCGATGTGCGCTGAACACCATCAATATACATGATCCAATTGCCGGCAGCCCTGGTTATAACCAGGCTATGCCATCTGCCGTCGTTAACCGTGATACCTGAATTTGTCCAACTGATAGAGCCAAGGTTGTCCCGGACGAGCATACAGACCATACCGGGAACCCACTGAACACCATCATGACCCAACATGAAGTCTATATCAGGTGTGTCATCTCCCGGCTGATCGCCTGATTTTCTCATGGAGAACATCGGACCGTAATCACTATAGGTACGGAAATACATTGAGACGCCAAATGCCTGTTCATCGGCAGTGGGCATAAAGGGATGAGCAGCGCTGACATCCACATATTCGCCGGTGCCGTTGAGGAGTATAGCATTGCCGATGAGCCCTGGAACAAACATCGTCGAGGCGTTGGGATCATTGAATCCGGTCAGGTTGGGCACGGCGTCGGGCGCCGTGGTGGGGGAG
>PIVW01001570.1 GCA_003353825.1 Chloroflexota bacterium | reverse complement strand
GAGCGCTACCTGCGCTACCTCGACATTCCCGTAGACATGTATCTGCCTGATATCCAAAGATTTATCGTTGCCAGGAATAGTACGGAACCAAGAGCGACCCTGTCAAGCACATTGATCCCTCTTCCCTTTGTGGGAGTTCCAATGGGGAGAGCTTTTGAAAGTCATGGGCGCTATCGCACCGATGGCCTTTGCCACATCATTCTTGCACCAAAGGCACAAAAAACGCGGCGGCAAATTCGACGGCTTCATGCACTATAAACACCTGTCGGATTTCCGTTTCAGATCTCTGCCATTGGTTCGCCAGATCTCGATCTCCTAAGAAAATCATCTCAAGACACAGACTATGTGCGGCACAGGTCGTTGGCGTTTGCCAGCGGATTCCCACATGTACGTCGAGGGATGGCGTCGCTTCCAGTATCTCCATTCCCTGCTGGCGAAGGTAGATTGGTTTCCCGCTTACATGGCAGCGCGAATCGATCCGTGTTTCAGCCCCAAACATCGGACTGACGGCCAATGCATCGAGAGCGCACATGGC
>PIVW01001569.1 GCA_003353825.1 Chloroflexota bacterium | reverse complement strand
GGCAACGAAGAGTGGTTCGCCTTGCCTGTCCATCGACCAGATCACGCCACTTGGTACGGCCTGACCAGCCTTTTCGAGTTCCACCCACAGGCGATCCCAGTCCTCCGTCTCATTCACACGCAGTGAGTGTCCCGCATCATCAAGGTTGAAGGTGTCGGTTGCGTGCAGGAATATGCTGTTCTGTTGCGCTTGCGACAAGGCTTCCACTAACGCCCGGCCCCGTACTAGATCATCGCTCACCACCCACCACTGGCTGTCAGCGGGGGGTGACGCAGGTTCGATGGTGGTGGGCTGCCACTGCTCTGTATAGAGTAGGTGTTCTATGCCCTCGGCCAGTTGTTTGACAAGGGCTTGGCGGTCGGCGCGGCGAGAATGCAAGCCTTTGATCTCGACCAATATCTGCCCGTAGTCATCACAAAGGGTGAGCGTGGCCTCCTGCCCATTCTCACTGTCGTCGACCTGAGCATGGCACCAGACGCTGGCGCCAACTGAACCATATACATGGATGGCTTCGATGGCGACGGGTAGCCAGACC
>PIVW01000224.1 GCA_003353825.1 Chloroflexota bacterium | reverse complement strand
GACTTCGCGTGACGATCACGAATTTCAGTCGATGATGCCCCCACACCTAGTGGCTGGTTGTGTTAAACGTCTAGATATCGTGCGAGGAAAATCCGCATCACGCGAAATCCCAGAGAACCCGGTTTCTGTCAGTTCACAGTTCCGATAATGATCATCTCCTACGAGCCGGAGCATGCGTTTTCTCCGGCTCGTAGGGGCACGTTATGACCAAGGAACGAGTCGGCAGATCTCTGACCGGATCGCCACCATCATCTATCTCACTCCTCATAAGGCAGCCACGTTATGAAAGAACGTTTGCAAAGGATCTCGTGGGTCGATCTGGTCCTAATGGCTTTGCGGGTGCTTATCATCGTTGCAGTGGTTGTGGGGTCGTACAACACATTATCATCAGGTAAATATACAAGCGCACAGTGGGTCAGTTTGACCGCATCCGGTTTGGCACAGGGCAGCATTTATGCACTCATTGCCTTGGGTTACACGCTAGTCTACGGCATACTCTTAATGATTAATTTCGCTCACGGCGAGGTCTTCATGGCCGGAGCGTTTACAGCTTATTTTGTGGCGGATGCTACAGCGCGTTCAGGTTTACTTGAATCCAATCCCATTGTTGCAATTCTGATCTGGCTCCTTGTCGCTTCTGCCATTTCGATGACGGTGGCCGTACTCTTAGAGCGAATTGCTTATAGACCCTTGCGCGGCGCTCCTCGCCTGGTGCCACTCATCACCGCGATCGGCGCCTCGATTTTCTTGCAAAACACTTTCAAAGGCTTTTACGGTTCAGGATTTTATTCCTATCCCGAGGTTGAAATCCTAAAGGGAAAAGTCACGATCTTCGGTTTCCAAATCCCTACCGTTCAAATCGTCGTCTTCGTGTCGGCCTTGGTACTGATGATAGCGCTATTTCAATTGGTAGAACGGACCAAGACCGGTAAGGCAATGCGGGCTGTATCGGAGAACAAAGAAATGGCCCGCCTCATGGGTATCGATATCGATAAGGTGATTGTCATTACCTTTGCAATTGGCGGGGCCTTGGCAGGTATCGCCGGTGTCATTAATGGTCTTTATCGACCACAAGGCGTAAACTTCTATATGGGCTTTTTCCCGGGGATCAAGGCATTTACAGCCGCGGTGCTGGGAGGTATTGGCAGTATCGTTGGCGCCTTGCTTGGGGGATTGCTTCTGGGTGTTGTTGAATCGGTGGGCCCCAATCTGATTCTGGACGGCTTGGGTATCCCATCTGCCAATCAGCTCAAAGATGTCTTTGCCTTTGTCATGCTCGTTCTGGTGCTGATTTTCCGCCCTCAAGGCATCATCGGCGAAAAACTCTCGGAAGAAAAGGCTTAAGGAGGAGAAATTATGGCAACTGCAATTCGTAGGTCAAGTTCGACTCCAGCGCCAATGATAAATTCCAACATGCGGGAGTCGATGCGGCTGGGTTTGCTTGCCGGATCGGCCACACTCTTTACCGCTTTGGTAGGGATGATTGTGGTGTTCAGCGAGCGGGAAGTCATTGAAGACCTCCTTACATTGGGACAGATACTCTTGTTTGCGCCTACCCTGGCGGTGGGCTATTTGATTGCCAACAGGATGCGCAGCCGTTACGTGGAAGGACTATTGCCCGCGTTACTTGCTGGCGCTATTGCCGGTTTTTTCTCCAGTTTACCCCTATTGGCTCTCGTTATCTTGGGTTCGCAGACCAACATCAGGAACATGTTCGTAAATGTGACGTCTGAGTTGATCTCACTACTGACGTTTGAGCAAGATAGTCTGTTGGCAGGTAGCGCTATGTTGGTCGTCGCCTTGACGTTGTCTGGTGTGATTGGCGTGATCATCACGGCTATTCCAAAGCGCCCCCAACGTGCATTCTTACTCGCGCTTGTGGCAACGATTCTGGCAGGTTTGATGAGCGAGTTTATCAAGCAGATCTTGCAACAGTTCACACCGCGTCAGACGCTACGGGCAATCGTCAGCGGCGATGCCCTGACCTTGCAGGCGGCGCTGGTTATCTTCGTATTTACCTTTATGTTGAGCCTGTTCTGGTCGTATCGCGGCGAGGCGATTCGTAACCGCAAAGACGCATTACCCGCCTCGCAGAAACGCGCTCTACGGGGTGGTAGCTATACGCTTCTCGGCATTTTTCTGTTACTCTTGCCCTGGATTCTCGGTATCTACCTCAGCGAGGTCATTGATAATGTCGGCCTCTACATCCTGATGGGCTTGGGTCTAAACATCGCCGTCGGGTGGGCGGGCCTACTTGACTTGGGCTATGTCACAAACTTCGCTGTCGGCGCCTACGTCGTAGCTGTTCTTACTTCCACCGGCCCTCTAGGATTTGCTTCTCGCACCGGCATCGATGTTTTCAATTTCTGGATTGTGCTGCCAATTGCGGTGCTGGCAGCGATGATGACCGGTTTCATTCTGGCACTGCCGGTGTTGCGCATGCGAGGCGACTACCTGGCAATCGCCACATTGGGTTTCGGCGAGATCATTCGACTCCTTGCTTTGTCCGACTGGCTTAAACCCTACATTGGCGGAGCGCAGGGAGTTTTGTTTATTCCCAAACCCATGTTGTCAATCGCCGGTGTCATCGGTGCGGCACTCACCATCCTTGGCCTGGCTGCGGGCGCATTTGTAGGTAGGCTGTTGGCCAATCGTCTCTTTGTGAACGATGGTTCCTCTGGGCTCAGGTCATTGTTGCGTTTCATTATAATACTGGGTCTTGCAGTCATAGCTGGCTCTGTAGTCTATCGCATCTATGGGTTGGTTGCTCCCACCGACACGAAGACGTTCGAATTCAGCGGGCCGCAGCAAATATACTACATCATCCTGGCGGCAGCGCTGCTCATGCTTTTCGTCGCCTTACGCCTCAACAATTCGCGAACCGGACGACAGTGGATGGCGATGCGTGAGGATGCAGATGCAGCATCGGCGATGGGCATCGACATCACCACAACCAAGCTGATTGCTTTTACGCTCAGTGCAGCCTCCGGTGGCCTTGCCGGCGCCATTTTTGCCACTAAATTGGGCACGATTTTCCCGCATAGCTTCAACCTGTTGATCTCCATCAATGCTCTCAGCCTAATCATCGTCGGCGGCATCGGCAGTATTCCTGGCGTCATCGTCGGTGCGGCTGCATTGATCGGCATCCCCGAACTTCTACGCGAATTCTCGGAGTTCCGACTCCTTCTCTATGGTGCTGTGCTGGTGATCATGATGTTGGTACGCCCTGCCGGTTTGTGGCCCTCGCCGATCACACGCCGCGAAATGCAATTGGATGACACGGAACCAGGCGCCGGTCAGCCTTCTGGACCCGCGCCGGCCCTAGTTGAAGCCGATCCTCGAACAGGCAGCGAGCAGGGAGAAGGAGGGCAAGATGGCTGACAATATTCTTGTAGCGACGCAAGTCGTGAAACGGTTTGGCGGTCTCACTGCACTCGACAACTTGGACTATGAACTGCCGCGACAGAGCATTAGCAGCATCATTGGCCCCAATGGTGCCGGGAAGACAACGTTTTTCAACTGCTTTACCGGCTTCTACAGGTTCGATGAAGGGGATATCCGTTTGGAAGGGTATAGCTTGAAAGGCCTGGAATCCTACAAGGTCACCCGGCGCGGTATCGCCCGCACCTTCCAAAATATCAGGTTGTTCAACAACATGACTGCCATCGAGAATCTCATGGTAGGGCAAGAATCCCATTTGCACTCAAGCTGGGTTGGCGTGATTCTTGGCACGCCTGAGATGAGTCAAGAAGAACAGATGACAGAATCTGAAGCCAACCGCTTGCTGAACTTTGTCGGTTTGCGGGGTAAGGGGGATATGCTTGCCATGAACCTGTCTTACGGCGATCAACGCCGATTGGAAATCGGGCGCGCTTTGGGCAGCAAACCCAAAGTACTTCTGCTGGATGAACCAACCGCAGGCATGAATCCGGCAGAAACCGAGCAAACAACCCAATTCATCCGCCTCCTCCGTGACGAATTGGGCATCACCATTTTACTGATCGAGCACGACATGCGTGTGGTGATGGGGATTTCGGAGAAGGTAACGGTACTGGATTACGGAAAAAAGATCGCCGAAGGTCTGCCCGAAGAGATTCAGCAGGATACTCGGGTGATCGAAGCCTATCTGGGCAAGGGTGCGGCTGATATAGCGGCCCCTGTCTCTTGAAGTCGAAGTGAGGAAGTAGAAACGATGGCCTTACTGGAAGTCAATGATATCCACGCATTTTATGGCAATATTCATGCACTCAAAGGCTTGACCATCTCGGTGGATGAGGGCGAGATCGTCTCGCTCATCGGTGGCAATGGCGCCGGTAAAACCACGACACTGCGCACCATCTGCGGTTTAATCAATCCACGGGAGGGTTCGGTTATATTTGAAGGCGAGGATATTATCATGTATCCCGCTCACCAGTTAGTGCCGCGTGGCATCGCCATGGTGCCGGAGGGCCGCGGCATTTTTGCCAAGCTTACCGTGCAAGAAAATCTGGAAATGGGCGCATTCCATCGCAACGACAAAGATGAGATCATCCGGGACATCGAGCATTCATACGAACTCTTTCCACGCCTGGGTGAACGCAAAAAACAGATTGCGGGCACGCTGAGTGGTGGTGAACAGCAGATGTTGGCCACCTCTCGTGCTCTGATGTCCCGTCCCCGACTCCTCTTGATGGACGAACCCTCGATGGGATTGGCGCCGGTTCTGGTCGATCTCATCTTCGAAACCATCGAAGAGATCAACAAGGAAGGGATGACGATCTTGTTAGTCGAGCAGAACGCCCTCCTTGCCCTCGAGGTAGCGGATCGAGGCTATGTCATCGAAACAGGTGAAATCGCACTCACCGGCAATGCTAGCGAACTGCGCGACGACCCTCGGGTCAAAGAAGCCTATCTGGGGGGCTGATTCCCACAAATGCTCTTCAACCAACACCTCTAGGGTGGTCTTGGATTCGATGTATGTATAGTCGCTAGCAGGTCTTCACCGTGTCACCTTGTCACCGTGTCACCTTGTCACGTAGTCGGTAGTCGGTGGTCGGTGGTCGGGCAAGATGCTCCAAATGGGTATTAGATAGAGGGAAGGGCAACCGCTATACTCGGAATCGTTACCAACGGTCGTGCACAGCGTGGGCGGTTGGGCCGAACTGGCCGGTGCTCTGGTGCTTGGAGCCCTATCGGTAAATTCAATAGAGATGGTTCTTCCAATGTGATCCCCGGCCATAGCCTCACCTTGGCAGCACTGGGTGCTTTCATTCTCTGGTTTGGCTGGAATGGCTTCAATCCTGGCAGCACAGTCAATGGTCTCAACGCCGGTAACGCCTATATCGCCGTCACCACGACCATGGCAGCGTCAGCAGGTGCGATCCCAGCCCTGGTCATCAACTGGATCAAAGAGGGCACCCTTCCACTGAAATGGCCCTGAATGGTGCATTGGGTGGGCTGGTTGCTATAACGGCCGGTACAGCCAGTGTGACTCTAGGGGACGTGGTCATTATCGGGCTTGTCGCCGGTGCGGTACTGGTCTTCTCACTCAAGTTTGTCGAACGTGTTCTCAAGATCGACGATCCCGTCGGTGCAGTTGCCATACATGGTTTTAATGGCGCCTGGGGAACCTTGGCTGTGGGCCTCTTCGCTGCCCCGGCAGTGGGCGCCTTGACCGGTATGGGTGACACAGCTGGGCTGTTCTATGGTGGCGGATTCGGGCTCTTGGGTATCCAGGCTCTAGGGGTTATCGCAGTTGGCCTATGGGCATTTGGCGCTGCATTCCTGATCTTCAAACTCAGTGACATGGTCTTTGGGATTCGCATTACCCCGAAAGAGGAACTGGAAGGTCTCGATTTGTCTGAGCATGGCACAACCAGCTATCCCGAATTTGGCTCAACCGTCCAGGAAAGCAGATATTCAGCGTCGAGATATGTGGATTCAAACTGGAGGCTGAAACGCAGGATGATTTACTGTTACCTACCTCACAACTCCTTTCAGGCCTGATAAACAGTGCTAGACTGCCGACCTATGTTTTTGCAGCGAGCCACTCCTTGCTTGTATATCCCGTTTACACCGTCGGTGATGAGGTCTATGCTACCACACCCGGTGGACCGGTTTTCAGACACGTCGAACTGGCCAAGGTGCGAGAGTTCCTCAGCGACTGCCTGCACACCATGGAAGAGATCGGTTCAGTTGATCGTGCTGAAACCTTGCATGTGCGTGGTATCGATAAGAATACGTTGGGACTCATACGACCGTCATTCTATCTGAAAAAACGTGTGCCCAGTGAGGCAGAATTCTGGGCGCCTGTCTTTAAATCAGAGGATGGACGCTCGATCTACACGTACGCAGCCAGAGCAAAATGACAAGCCCCGGTCGATGGCGGTAATGAAGTGCTGCGCTTACAGCGCCTCGTCTCGGACGCGCTGATCGAACAGGGGCGACTTGAAGATCCCTTTGATCTGCGCCCTGACCGCTTATATCCTGGCGCCTTGGATAATCTGCTCGATGGACTCACACGACAGCCGTACGATCTTGCCTATCTCGCCAGAGATGACGAGGACAAGACGATGTTGCCCTTGTATCGCAATGGCAGGACCTACGTAGTAGTCGAACACCGGCAGAGCGAGGAACGCTATAGTATTTTCGTCGGTCGGGATCCCCTGGACATCCGTTTCAAAATAGGCCAGGACATGGAGAGGCGGAACGTCTGCACAAGCGTCGATGAGGTTGAGCTCCAAGTCTCCTAGCGCTACGGTCTATTCACTGTGGACGTAATGATCGCTAATATGACCCAAATGGGTACTATCATGACCCTAATCTTGAGGTTACAATGCGATCCAGATGATCCATTTGGGTAGATGCGAACGCACAATCCCAAGCATCTCTAGAAATCAATTCTGAATTACTTATTGAAGGAGAATTTTTTGAAATGGCTACACCCACTGATGTATTGCAAATGATAGCAGACAATGACCTAAAGATGGTCGATGTGAAATTTACTGATCTGTTTGGGCAGTGGCAGCATTTTTCGATTCCGGTGGAAGAGTTCGATATCGATAAAGCCTTTGAAGATGGCATGGGTTTCGATGGATCATCCATCCGCGGTTTTCAAACCATCGAGAACAGCGACATGGTGCTGCTTGCCGATCCGAACACTGCCATCATCGATCCTGTTTGTGAATTGCCAACGTTGAGCATGGTCTGTGATATCTACGACCCCATTAGCAAGGAGCCCTATAGCCGGGACTCTCGCTATATTGCAAAGAAGGCCGTCGATTACCTGAAATCTACAGGGATCGCCGACACCTGTTATGTGGGACCCGAAGCAGAATTCTTTGTTTTTGACCAGGTCCATTACTCGGCCGGTGAATATTCATCTGCCTACCAGGTCGATAGCTCTGAGGGTCCCTGGAACAATGAGATTTTCGGATTTGGGCATTCTGTTCCTCATAAGCGTGGTTACTTCCCTGTGGCACCCCTGGACTCACTTCAGGATCTCCGCTCAGAAATGGTTCGCACCCTGATCGATGCCGGTATACCAGTCGAGTTGCATCATCACGAGGTGGGGACAGCAGGTCAGTGTGAGATCGATATCAAGTATGAGTCTCTAGTGACCATGGGCGATTACATGCAGCTCTACAAGTACATAGTCAAGAATGTGGCCAAAGCCAATAACAAGACTGTCACATTTATGCCCAAACCGATTTACGCGGATAATGGTTCGGGCATGCACACGCACCAGAGTCTGTGGAAAGATGGCGAGCCCCTGTTTGCCGGCGATGGCTATGCCGGCTTGAGCCAGATGGCACTGTGGTATATCGGTGGCATTCTCAAGCATATCAATGCCCTGCTTGCCATTTGCGCCCCGACCACCAATTCCTATCGACGCCTGGTGCCCGGATACGAAGCCCCGGTTGTGATCGCCTACTCAGCCCGCAATCGCTCGGCCGCTTGCCGTATCCCCATGTACTCGCAATCACCCAAAGCCAAACGTGTCGAGTTCCGTTGCCCTGACCCCACCGCCAATCCTTACCTGGCATTCGCAGCCATCATGATGGCCGGTCTCGACGGTATCAAAAACCAGATCGATCCTGGTGATCCGGCCGATGTAGATCTTTTCGAAGATGAGAACATAGGCAAGGTCGAGATGACCGTCGGTAAACTGAACGAGGCAATCGACGCCTTGGTGGCTGATAGTGATTTCCTGTTAGAGGGCGGCGTCTTCACGCAGGACGTGCTCGATGCTTTTATCGAATACAAGCTCGAAACGGAGGTCGGCCCCGTCAGCCTACGACCCCATCCTTACGAGTTCGTTCTCTATTACAATAGCTAGCTCTATGGTCAGGTGTCCTTTCACGAGCCCCGCTGGATACGATGTCCTGCGGGGTTTCGTGATGAAAAAATTATTGGCATTGGTATAATGGTGGGGTACAGTAACCACAGATCGCTACAAACCTTGCGCTTTCAGCAAACCTGCACATGTCGACCCTAACCGTATTGGTCTCCCAACACTCTGAGACGGAACCTCGTCCACGGCATTTAGAAGCTCTCGCACGCCTCAACGAAATCGGTGCGGCCATAAACAGTATCAGCGCCGGCGATGTCGCCAGCGTCGGTGAGACCCTTCACCTCATAGCCGACAGCGCCTCAGAGGTCATACTCGGCGCCTCTGCCGTCATCTACGGGTTCGATGCCGAGTCGCGTGATTTCGATACCGGGCTGCGTGTGGCGTCCGGCCGCTCCGATGCCTCTTTTTTGGAGGATGAACCCCGCCAGCAGGGCATGGGGCGCAGGGCGATCGATGAACAGCGTTGCGTTTTGTCGTATGAAGAATCAGATCTGGTCGTTCATGAAGCGCGTGCGCGTGTAGGGGCGCTGGTGGTCGTTTGTTATCCTTTGATCGTATCAGAACAGCCGGTCGGCGTGCTCTACCTTTATCTACACGAAGAGAGAAGATTCGCAGCGCTAGAACTGCTCATGCTCGACAACTTTGTCAACCTGGCCGCAATAACCATCCTTCATGCAGCCAGGTTAGAGGCAGTCAAACGAGATCTCGAAAGGAAGGAGG
>PIVW01001568.1 GCA_003353825.1 Chloroflexota bacterium | reverse complement strand
TCAAATATGGAAGGAGTTTCAACAGGTTAATATCTCGGTAGTGGCCGCACATCACCTTTGTATCACTCAACAGCGTGCCGCCAGCAAGTTTCCACTTTCGACAAAATACCAGATCCTCAGTGCCGTGACGTTGACCCGGATGGATCTCATACTCAAAAGGACGATCTCCCAGGCGTAACTTGTTCAGTCCCGCCTTTGGAATCAACACGCACCCTGTGCCCAGAGCATCCACGCCTACCCACCGATTGCCCTGTGGTATCTGCGTCCAGGCGGTATACATATGGCGCTCTTCGGTATCATCCCACCGAGAATATTTATACGCATGGATGAACCGGACGTTATCGTGAGACATCCCCGGATACATGCCTCCTATGATAGCGTGAGGGTGCCGTTCGATGCCCCGTAGCAGTTGGAGATGGCGCGGAGGTTCGACATCGCTGTCCACAAACCACAGCACATGGCAATCGGATGCCCGGAACTCTTGGAGGATGTCGTTTCTGGCCTCTGCGATGCCGAAACACCCCGAGTTGTGGATCT
>PIVW01000772.1 GCA_003353825.1 Chloroflexota bacterium | reverse complement strand
CAGTACCGTTCCAACTCGTCGCAGATTTGGGCGGCGTTGTCCAGATACTTCTGACCCAGGGGCACCGACAGGTCAATCGTGCCTTCCCAGGCCAGGGAGAATGATTCTCCGCCCACCAGCGAGCCAATTTCCCAGATAATCTCTTTGCCTTCCACGTAGCCATTGTAGCTAATATTGGCCGGATCGTTGATGTAGTCCGGGATGAAATCTTTAACCACCACGTTTTCGACCGGGGCGGCGCTGGCGTTGTGGACCTCAATGAAGAATTGAACCGTGTCGCCGGGCGCAGCTTCTTCTGTGCCCGTCTTGTTAATCACCAGGCTGGGAAACAGCACCAGGCTGGTCGCCTCGGCCACATCGCTGACCCCACGTGCCGCCTGACCCTGCACCTGATTGCGGATTAGATTGCGGGATTTAGGAATGAAAGGATCTACGGTGCCTTCCCAGGTTAGCTCGAATGAAGCGCCGGGGGTCATGTCGCCCAGTTCCCAAACGATTTTCTTACCGTCAATCGTGCCCCCGTGGCTGATATTAATCACGTTCAGAACGTAATCTGGGATGAAGTCCTGTAGCTCGACCTCTTCCATATCGGCCGCGCCGGTATTTTGCACCATGATGCGGTACTCAATCGTGCCATCCGGCCATACTTCTGGGGTAGCCCATTTGCTGAGGCTCATGGTGGGATATAACATCACCGTTGTGGTCTCGGCATAACCACTAAGGCCAGACATAGCGGTGGCGTAGGTTTTGTTGACCAGCAGGGTGTAATCATCGGGGGTGTCATCGTCAATGGTCCCGGACCAGAGCAGGGTTTGGGTTTCACCGGGGGCCATCTCCGGGAACTCCCAGACAACGGTGTTGCCGACGATATCCCCGGCCGGAACGGTGGTATTGATGACGTAGTTCGGGATGGGGTCAGTTACCCTGACATCATACATGGGAGCCTGGCCCGTATTCTGAATGGTGACCACAAAATCAATATCCCACCCTGGCGATGAGCGAGGGGGAGCCGTTTTACTCAGGTACAAGGCCGGGTAAAGCAAAACGCTGCTTGCTTCAGTCGAATCCTGGGTAATCATGGCTTTGCCATTGACAGTGTTAATGATCTCGGTTTCGTATTGAGGGATGTTGGGATCAATCAAACCCTGCCAGGTCAACTCGACCCGCCCATTCTCCAGGACCGGATCGGGCAAATGCCAGACGATGTGATCGCCTTCGATCTGGCCGTTGTGACTGATGCCGCTTAGATTGGTCACGTAGTGCGGAATGTCATCGGTGATGACCGTGCCGTACATGGGGGCATTGCCTGTATTCTCAACCAGAATTGTGTAGGGGATAGGGGCGTTGGGCCAGGTTGAGACGGCGGCAATTTTGCGTAGCTGCATATTCGGGCGCCCCACTTGAGCCGTGTGCTGGGCGCTTTCATTGATCTCCCACCAGCCCGCCGTGCCGGTGATGATGTTGGTCTGGGATTTGATGCTCTCCGGAATCAGGGGGGATATCCCAAATTCGTAGGAGAGCTGCTGCGAGTCGCCGGGATTCATATTGCTCAGATTCCAGACGACTTCACTACCCACCACCGCCCCGCCATTGCTAACGTTTTCGACGTTGATGAGGTAAGGGTGGGGGAAGGGATCACGAATAACGGGGTCATACATAATGGCTGCCCCATCATTGGTGGCGGTCATGGTGTAGACAAAAGAGCCATACGACCCGGTCGGCCACATCAACGGCGGACCATATTTAGCCAGGCTTAGATGAGGGAAAATTACCTGGCTAACAGCTTGGGCCGACTTGTTAACCTGGGTTGAGGCGCTGCCGTTCACTGTGTTGACAATCTGGGTCTGGCTGGAGGGGATGCTCGTCTCGTCGATGGTGCCGCGCCAACTCAGGTTGTTTGTGGCTCCTGGGTTCATATTGCCCAAGTTCCAGACGACGCTGTTTCCAAGCACCGCGCCGCCAGCGCTGATATTACGCACGTCGCTGATGTAGGGCGGGATGGGGTCGCTGAGGGTGATGTTGCGCAGGGTACCTTGGCCCGTACTGCCAACATCGATGGAGAAGTTGATGTCGCTGCGAGGCCAGACCGGACTCGTGGCCGATTTGCTCAGGCTCATATCCGGCATCAGAATCGTGGTTGAGGCGGAGGCGGTGTCGCTATGACCGGCATTGTCATAGGCGTTGGCGTTGTTGGTGATCTGGTTAATATTGCG
>PIVW01000771.1 GCA_003353825.1 Chloroflexota bacterium | reverse complement strand
CGCAACCATCTCACGAATTCGTATTTCCTCAGACTGCCAAGAGGCGACACAAACAGACTGGCGATGGGGCTGAGAGGCTTGCCGCATAAACGCTTCTCAACTCATTTAGGACGCACCCTATAATAACTATCATCCACCACCGTGAAAAAGGCGAAATCTGCCATCTTCAGGGTTTGATCTCCAATCGCATCTAGATGTAAATGTAGCATTACGTCCGTAATCGCCTCGCGAGTTGGCGCCGGTACTGACGTGGATATGACCCAGGGGGGTATGGGGCTGGGACCAAGCGTCTCGACTATTCGAATAGACTCATGTAGGAGTGGCCGCCTTTGGAACTCTATATCCAGCACACTACTGTCAATGGCAGCACCGTCGACACTACCTGCCATGATCATATCCAGCGAGGTTTGATGGGCTCCAGATTCGATGACCTCACCAAAATAACCAGTGAATTCCCCCAATGTTGCTAAATGGTACCGCACTACATTGTATCCAGAATGCGAACCCGCTTCATTATAAGCCCATCTCGATCCCCTCAGGTCGGCAAAGGTAGAGAAGGGGCTCTCTCTGTGCACGACGACATCAGAATAGTAGATCGGCAAGCGTCGATAGCGTTCGGGCCGTAGCACCGGTACGGCCAATAGCTGGATGTTGCCTTGCAATTGGCTTTGCTTGCGGACATACCAGGTACCACAAATCCATCCTACATCGATCGCAGCGGTGTCCAGTGCGACCATCCGATCTCGCCAGGAGCCACTGGCTACAAATTCAACGGGCATATGGAGTTTGTCACCGATAGTTTCAACAGTGGCACGGCAGGCCGGAAAGGAATTGCGTGCCTGACAGGAGGCAAATTGCAGGGTTTTCATAAGGAAGATGTCATGCTGTTGTATGGTGATCCTCTACGATATCGAGATGCGCTAACTGGAGCGAGTTCATCAGATGCTGTTTTATCTCCCGTGGTAGCCGAGTTGCGAAGAGATTTTTGCTCCTGTTTTGCAAAGGGGCTGGATAAAAGTGTCGAGCGTCTCCTTCTCCATACGAAAGGTGGGGCCGGAAATGGACACTGTTGCAATCACTTCTTGCAGATGGTTCATGATTGGAGCTGCGATATCACAGAATCCAACCTCAAACTCGCCGTGCACGACGGCAGAGCCACTGTCTCGAATCTCCGGCAAACATGCTTCCAGTTCCCGGCGATCCACGATGGTGTATTCGGTATAAGATTGGAGATTAGATGACAGTATGGCCGCACGTTGTGCTGGTGTTGAATAAGCCAGAAAGACCTTTCCGCTGGATGTACAATGAACAGGTGTACGCCGGCCGATCCAACCCAAGTATTGGATAGATTTTGGGCTGGCCTCCCGTTCGATTATCACGCATTCGTTGCCATCGAGAACGGAAATATTGATGGTCTCACCTGTGAGTTCGGCCAGGTTGGGTAGATACGGCTGAGCGAGACCTCGCACATCCAGGCGACCCAGGGCCACACCTGCCAGACTGACCAAGCCAAGCCCCAGGCGGTATTTACTTGTCTCGGGATTTTGGCTGACCAGTCCTTCGAACTGAAGGGTAGCAAGGATGCGCGATACGGTACTCTTGTGTAATCCAAGGTGCAGACTGATCGCAGTGACGCCTAATTCTGGTTCTTTTTCGCTAAAACAGCGCAAGATCGCCACGCCACGTTGAATGGCCTGCACGGGCGCCGTTGTACGCAACTGAACATCAGGTTCCGTCACTGCCAATTTAGACATTCGATTAATCGGCCAAAATGCGGTCGATTTCCTGATCGACATCAGCCGGTAGCGGCTCAACCTTATGGTTGTTCATGATGGATATGGTGGCCCTACGAACACGCACCAGCACGTCTTCGGCGCCCTGTTCGGTCTCGGCAAACTGGTGCTGGGGGAACCGGTGCCCGCGGCGGGCTTGTTACTGCTGGCGGTGGCCGGCGGTGTGGTCGTGACCCGGGAATTTCGCCGGGGATCGCCGAAGGGCACAGAATAAGCCGTTTGGTTGGGATATCAGGCGGGGAATTCCGGTTCGCCATTCGGCTCGACGGACGGGAGTCCGAATCGGAACGTTGCGCCGGCACCGGGCTTGCTGTCCACCTTTAGGCGGCTCTGGTGGGCCGCCACGATCTTGGCGGCGATGGCCAGACCCAGGCCGCTGCTCTGCTTCAGATGATCCCGGTTGTGGCCCAGACCGGTGCCC
>PIVW01001567.1 GCA_003353825.1 Chloroflexota bacterium | reverse complement strand
TGCCGCTGGCGGTCCAGTTGCTGTCGTTCAAGCTCATCCCGGTTGGGATGACGTCCGTGATCGTGATCGGCAGGGCCGCGGAGGCTGTGGCAGTGGCGTTACCCTGGTTGGTGACCGTGATCGTGAAGGTGACGTCATCGCCCGGAGCGACCGGGTCCGCCTGGCCGCTCTTGAGAGCTTTGCTCAAGGAGAGGTCGTAGCGTTCGATCGTGATCGCAGCGCTGTCTTCATCGTCGTCATCGCCGCCGGTGCTGGTGTTGCTGTCGGAGTCGGCATTGTCCTCATCGTAATCGGAGGACTGGCTCGGATCAGAATCCACATCATCGCCTTGATCGGTGGTGATCTCGGCGTTGTTGGTCAGGGAGGTGGCCGTCACGCTAGAGCCGACGGTCAGGGTGATGTCGATCTCGACGGGGGTGGCGGTCGTGATATCCGACTCGATGTCGTAGGTGGCGTCACTGCCGCTGGCGGTCCAGTTGCTGTCGTTCAAGCTCATCCCGGTTGGGATGACGTCCGTGATCGTGATCGGCAGGGCCGC
>PIVW01001566.1 GCA_003353825.1 Chloroflexota bacterium | reverse complement strand
ACTTTGATTATGAGAATAACTGTTTAGGCGACAGCACCTACTTTACGGATCTATCATATAGCCAAACAGGATTTATTACGAGTTGGGATTGGGACTTTGGCGATGGAGGCACCTCCACTATGGAAGACCCCACGCATTACTATCTAACAAACAATGAATATCAGGTAACCCTTATCTCAACAGATAACTATGGCTGTAGTGATACAATAACGCAGTACATACAGATTTTTGATGTACCATTACCAAATTTCACCTTCGATCAGGTTTGTGATCCAATAGGACAAGTTAACTTCTTTGATGAATCAGAACCCGGAAGTGACAACTCTCCGATAATAGGCTGGAATTGGAATCTGTATGATGGTTATTACTCTACTGAGATAGACCCAAGTTATATCTATCCATATACAGATACATGTTATACAGTAATATTAGAGATCACCGATGGCAATGGTTGTATAGCAACTGATACTAATACCCAGGTATGTCTATATGGAACATTAGAAATAGACTTCACTTCCACACAGGAGTGTTTGGGAAC
>PIVW01000770.1 GCA_003353825.1 Chloroflexota bacterium | reverse complement strand
GCGTATTCGTTCTCATCTCTCCACCTTTTCCGATGACCGACGCTTTCGTCGTCACTCTCTCAAGTATCTGACTGGCCTGGAAGCACATGCAGAAAATATCGCTCGTCTACTTTAGATATCCCCTCCTGGCCTCGCTGGTGTGCGACTTTTTCTCTTTGGCCTTATATCCACTCAGTTCGTCAGCGGTCTCGATCAATACCTCTCTAATTGCAACTGTTTGCGACATCTTTTCCTCCAGAACTGTGACTGTGATCACAACAAGGATACCATCAAGTTCCCGGATACTTATTAGCTTGGATCAGCCGCAGGGATTGCCGGTACCGGCCACTCTGAAACTCGATAATGATGCTAAGTTATCGCCTGTAATCACCCCCTCTTTACATGCTCAATCACCAGGTTCTGTGAATGACTGGGATGACTATTTCTACGATACGAGTTTCGAGGAGAACATTTTTGAGGATGGGGGCGATTGTTATTGGCAAAATATCGTGCCTGATCACTATACCTGGTGGGAGCGCGACACGTTTAGGCCAAGGAGTGGAAGCTATGCCATGTGGCCGGCAGCCGGGCCTTATCCCGGAGCGCCGGACCACATTTATCCGAACGACCTGACTGCCCAACTCATCTGCGAACTCAGCGGCATGGCCGGATTCGAGAATGTTTTGGCAGACTTTTGGATGTGGCTGGATCTGGCCGATACTAGCGAAGGTGATGAGATCGGCGTCTACTTCTCTAGTGATGGCACTAATTATCGGGGTATCTCCTGGCACGGCCCCCGATATAAAGATTGGACTCAGTACCGAGTTTACTACCCGCGACTGGATAACGTGAACGCTGATAACGTGTACATCATGTGGCAATTTACAAGCGATGAAGCCGGAACTGCGGAAGGCGTTTGGTTGGATGATTTGAAGATTCGACGTTATGATCAGCCCTCTAAGAGCTGCAAGGAGAATGATCCCACCATGTCGGTGCTCGGCGTTCCCGGCGGTCAGGCGGTCAGCAAGGGTTTGATGCTGCCTTTGTATAATGACGACGATCCTTACGGACGTATTCAACGGCTTACTGATGCCGGCGTCCATTGGACGCGGTTGGAATTCATTGCCTCAGCCAACAATTACGGTGAAACGCAGACAGAACCTATCGGAGATGCGCATTGGTTGCACATCGACTTACAGAAGTACGATGCCGTTATCGATGATTTGTGTGAGAACGGTATCGCTGTTCTCGGTCTGTTGAGTGGACGCATGTTGGACCGCCAGGATTGGGTAAACGATATCCTCCCGCAAAGTTATATCGACGAATTCTCCGGTGTGTCTGCCTTCTTGGCCGAATACTACGCCGACCGCATTCGCTATTGGGAAGTGTGGAACGAACCGGATCACTCTACGAGTCGTTTGCTGCCAGACTCCTACGCCGATTTGCTCAACGCAACTTCTGGGGCGATCCTGGACAAAGAACCCTTGGACAAGATTGTATTTGGCGGGCTGGGCAGTGCAGATGACACTGCTCTCGATCTATATCTCGAACCACTACTCAATCGGAATTCGACTTCGTACAACGTTTTTGCCCTGCATCCTTACCCTTCGGTTGATTACACCTATGCGGATGGCAGCCTAAAACTGGATCCCCAAGATCTCTACCATGCGGAATCGCCGACCATCATTAAAAAATTCCTGGACATGCTCAATACGTATGGCGATTGGGGTACGCCGATCTGGGCCACGGAGATGGGCTGGAACGCAGCCAAGTATGGGAATATCGCCCCAACCTGTAACGCCATCAGCAACCAACTTGTTACACCTGGCCAGCAGTCCGCTTATCTGACACGAGGATTCGACATCTTGTTCACGGAGACCGGATGGAATGCGTACACGCCCTCTATCACCAAGCTGTTCTGGTACCAGTATCGTGACACCGGCGCTTGTGTCCAGTGTAACCCTGTGAGTGCGGCGTCAACGACGAGCAATTCTGCCTGGTCGCCATCCGGAAACGCCAATCTCGTTGGCGCCGCCTGTCCGCCCGACAAACCGCATGAAGTGGAATGGTGGTTTGGGCTGTACCAGGGGGACTGGGTGGAGAAACCGGTGCAAAAAGCGTTCAAAGCCTATCCCATGCGACCTCTGTACCTGCCGACCATTTTGCATTAGGATTCAGAAAGGATTAGCATTTGCGCATGCAAACAATTTTGCTCCGAATTCACCGAATCGCAATAG
>PIVW01000769.1 GCA_003353825.1 Chloroflexota bacterium | reverse complement strand
AGCACCGCATACATGCCAGGTCATCCTAAATGTTTTAACAAAACGATTGTAGGGTTATGAGGATCAGGGTTACGGGGATTCCGGTTAAGGGATTAAGGTTGGGGGATTAGGGGGTTAGGGCTATGGAAGGATTAGGGTTACGGATCCCAATTATGGGAATTAGTGGGCTAGAGGGGGGGTTAAGATTAGAGATGTAGCCTGAGAATAGTCCTAGAGAGTTGTCTACGCCCAACAATAAGTCATACATTTGCAGGCTCGAGCGACGTGTAAATCCCCATCGTCTCGTATCCTGTACGCTCACGACATCGTGAGCCCCAGGATTCCAGACGGTCCGAAGGGGTACCTGTTGGTAGATCCGGAGTGGGTCTGGGAGTTGCACCATAGAATGGTGCAACGCGTTAGTCTTGCACAACCCGCGCTCAGTTTTGATGGCCTGTACGAGGTCATAAGCGGCACGTCGCCCACTCCCCTGTACCTCGATGTAGAGGTAGGCCGGGAGAGGGCGTACTGCTCACAAAAGACCAGCTGAGGCTCGTAGCTGCCGATGCTGATGTAATGTGGAGCAGGAGCATGACGTGGTACCTGGAAATCGCCATGAGACGTTGGAGCACAGAGGAATACGAGTGTGCCCAGGGTCTCATGGTATCGTACCTGAGGGATTTTTTTGTTGAAAGTCAGGGGTGGCACCACGGTTTTGGTGATAGTGTTCGGGTTGGAGGTGGTCCAAACTTTCAAGTGCCACGTGACACAAAGTTAGTCGTGTCGCAGTGCCACCGGACGGATGGGAGCAAGTTCTCCCTTCACATTGTTTGTCCGGCGTTGGTGTTCGACTGCACCACGTTGGGAATGAAAAGTTTCGCCGTAGATTTTGCAGTGTATGTAGTGTATCGACTGTTTAAAGAGCTTAAGTCGATGTGCTTCACTATGCTGGATGTTGCGGCGGATGTTTTGAAGCCTCTGGACAGAGCTGTCCTGAGGTTGCTCCAATTGCACAAGCACAGCGTGGACTCTCGGTTCCCGTCGATCGGCACAGTCTCGCCCATCGACCTGTGCGTGTACAAGGTACAAGGTCAGTTGTACCGATTGGTGGGGATGGGAAAGGTGTCCCGTGGTATTCTCGGAGAACCTTTGTGCATCTGTGGGGGGGACGGAAGTTCCCCCAGGAATTTGGTTGCCAACCACGGTGTGGGAGATTTACCAACGTGGTTGGAATCGGTGGTATCCTTTAAAAGACCACTGGATCCAATGGGTTTTTTTGTGCCACCTTGTTCGTGGAGAAGTTGGTTTTACCAGTCAGAAGATATCGCGTGGCAACGTCAGAGAAGGAAGGTTGACGTTGCGGCAGGTATCGTACCTGACGATGCGGATGCGGTTCAAAGGGTAGAGGACGTTCCGCTTCCGCGGGTTTACGAGTCGGGGCCCCAACCCGACTTTGTGTTCGAGCAGTTGTTACACGTTGGCGGTGCGAGACTTGTTCAGTCGCTGTTAGGTCTCGCCGTCGCGCCACCGAACACAAACCGGAAGGGGAAGGGTAAACCACGGGGTTGGCGCCCCGAGGGCCCGGGTTTTTCGCACAGCCCGAAGGTCGGGACGAATTAGGTGTGCGTGGAACGCGGGCTTTGGGAGGATTTGTGGGGCATTACTCACACCCTGGCCGATCTGGCCCACAATGATAATGTAAGGTTTAAGTTATGCGACCTTACTGCATCTTGTGGGCCACTTGGCGCTCCTTGTGGCCATGTTGTTAAGAAGGGCACGAGTGAGGGTGTGTGGTGCTGGTCGTGCTCCACCATGTTCTGGGAGGAGGATTGCGTCCTCAGGCTGGTGCCGAGCTGGCCCGAAGCTGACTCGACAGCTGTTAAGTCGCTGTTGGGTGGTATGGTCGTGGACGTTGACCGTCCCGAGATGGCGCACTGCCGCCGGGTGAACAACGTGCCTAGGTGCACGGAGATCATTCCGGGTCCCCTTCTCACGCGGCCCAAGGTCACGTGCGTGGACGCCCCCACGGGTTATGTAAGACGTACCTGCTCGTAGATTTGGTGAAACGGTCACCTGACAGTAAGGTTATGGTAATTGTTGCATGGACGTCCCTGTGCAATTACTATAAGTGCCTACTGGAAAGGGAGACCCGAGTAACGTGGTCGTTGTACGCAGAAGGTAGTGTCAGGCGGTGGAATCCCGCGACCGAACCGCACGTCATTATATGCTACCCGTCA
>PIVW01001565.1 GCA_003353825.1 Chloroflexota bacterium | reverse complement strand
GGTGTGATCTGGCAGGTGGGCATAGATGAACATTCAGATGGTTTGGCGCAACTGCGCCCGGGCTGCGGTGGAGCATTGGCATTAGTGCAGGCACTTTTGCGTTCAGGCTCTGTGCAGTTAAGCCAGGGGCTGTGGATGATGACACGGGGCGGCGTGGCTGTGGAAGAGGGATTGGATGTGAACCCGGAGGCCAGCGCCATCTGGGGTTTGGGCCGCACCCTGATGGAGGAACAGCCGTCATTGCGCTGTCGCCTGTTGGACTTGAGTGAGCGTGTTCCGCCGGCCGCTGAACTGGTGAACTATCTCCTCAATGCTGTTACGGGCAACGAAGGCCAACACGCCTTTCATCAAAATCAGTGGCATGTTCCCCGTTTGGCACGAGTCGCCACCGAGCGTCTCAATGACCAAGAAACACTCCTGATTGAAGCGGGGGCGAGCTATGTGATAACCGGCGGACTGGGCGCTCTAGGATTGCATTCGGCGCGTTGGCTGGTGGACAAAGGCGCCCAACGCATCGTACTCAGCAGCCGTCGCCTGCC
>PIVW01001564.1 GCA_003353825.1 Chloroflexota bacterium | reverse complement strand
GGAGATTCTGCTATCTATATCGGATGGCCATTTAAGACGCATTCTAAAGCGGGTGCTGAAGGATTCGAATTTCGCTAGGCTCACTGGGAATAGATGTTCATGGCTGAAAAAATGGTTCTTATTCCCGGTCGCACCAGCGCCCAGGGCGTTGCATTGAATGCCGGAAAGCTAAAAGACGAATACATCAAACTGACATCGATGGTGGAGATGAACGTCGATGATATGGCTCGCTTGAAATTGAGCGAAGGGGACGAAGTCTGCCTGCGGTCCGCGAGCGGAGAGACGGTGGTCACGTGCAAGGAGCGTAGTGCCGATGACCTCCCCTCGGGGTTGCTGTTTCTTCCTTATGGTCCGCCGAGCAGCCAGTTGATGGGAAGCGATACGGCGGGCACGGGCATGCCGCTCTCAAAAAATATCGAGGTCGAGGTGTCTCGTAATGGTGGATAAAACGAACCCGGAAAATCCCATTCCGGAAAATCCCATTATCAAAAACGCCACATGCACCTTCTGTGGCTGCGTGTGCGATGACGTGGATTTGA
>PIVW01000768.1 GCA_003353825.1 Chloroflexota bacterium | reverse complement strand
TAGATCGCATCAAAAGCGGCAGATAGTGCACCTACATGAGTTTCATTTTCCATGTCCAATTCTGAAGCGGACAAATGGAGTTTTACGCCCATCATGGTCGGCAGGTCCAGGCAGCGGTTAATTTCCTCCACTGCCGTTTCATGCAACGGATTGATCCCGCAGAAACCGATAAGGCGATCCGGGAATTTCGCAATCTCAGCAGCACTCCAGTCATTTTCGGCACTCGTTGCCTCTTCAGACCCAACATAGGCGGTCGACAATACGACGGCTCGTTTCACCTTGGCTTCATCTAACCGCTTGATTAAATCTTCGGCATCCGAAGCTGGGGTGCCTTCTGGGGCACCGTGGTATATGGCATGATCAGCACTCAGGAGGTGCGTATGCATATGTCTGACGTCAGCACCCGTAGGACAGATTTGAAGATTTGAATAACGGAGGATTTCTGGTTCATCTTATCGATTAGGAGATCGAGATGACGAAGAACCCAAAGACATCGAAGGATGCTGCCGACAAGGTGGTCAAGAACATCCGGCGCAAGACCCGCCAGACGTATTCGGCGGAGGAAAAAATCCGCATCGTTTTAGCGGGATTACGCGGCGAGGAAAGCATCGCCGTTCTGTGCCGCCGCGAAGGTATCGCTGAGAGCCTTTACTATAGCTGGTCGAAGGAGTTTCTTGAAGCTGGCAAGCGTCGGCTATCGGGTGATACGGCGCGTCAAGCCACATCGCCTGAGGTTAAGGAATTGCGTTCAGAGTCCTTGGCCCTGAAAGAATGTGTTGCTGACCTGACGCTCGAAAACCGCCTGCTCAAAAAAAGCATGACAGGGGTTGGGGGATACGAGGAATGAGGTATCCAGCATCCGAGAAGCTCGAGATCATCCGCACGGTTGAAGGGGCACACCTGCCGGTCAAGCAGACCCTCGATATGTTGGGTATTCCGCGCAGCACTTTTTATCGCTGGTATGATCTGTATATCGACGGCGGGTTTGATGCGCTGGCTGACAGCTCGCCGCGCCCGAGGTCAGTCTGGAACCGTATCCCAGACGTCAGGCGCGATGATCTGATTGAGTTTGCGTTGGAACACGAGGCATTGTCGACGCGCGAACTGGCCGTCAAATACACGGATGATAAACGGTATTTTGTCTCTGAATCATCGGTTTATCGCATTCTGAAGGCCGCTGATCTAATCACCGCGCCAGACTACGTAGTGATCAAGGCCGCCGACGAGTTCACAGACAAAACCACCGCCATCAACGAGATGTGGC
This sequence comes from Chloroflexota bacterium, assembly GCA_003353825.1. The sequence goes on along the minus strand of PIVW01000768.1, from coordinate 960 downwards.
AGACCGACTTCACCTACTTCAAGATCATCGGCTGGGGGTGGTATTATCTCAGCACGATCTTGGACGATTACAGCCGCTACATCATTGCTTGGAAGCTTTGCACAAACATGCGCGCTGAGGACGTGACAGACACGATCGAACTGGCGCTGGTGGCGTCCGGTTGCGGCCAGGCCGTCGTGCGCCACAAGCCACGTCTACTCAGCGATAACGGCTCCTGTTATATCTCTGGCGATCTGGCCGATTGGCTGGAAGGGCAGAAAATGAAACATGTCCGCGGTGCACCATTCCACCCACAAACCCAAGGCAAAATCGAACGCTGGCACCAAACCATGAAGAATCGAGTTCTGCTGCAGAATTACTATTTTCCCGGCGATCTTGAACGCCAAATCAGTAGCTTCGTCGAATATTACAACAACCAACGATACCACGAGAGCCTGAAAAACGTCACGCCCGCCGACGTCTACTTCGGTCGCGACAAAGCCATTCTAAGAGAAAGGGAACAGATCAAGAAACAGACAATCCAACAACGCCGCTTGCAACATCAAAAACAAGCAGCATAATCAATCACACAAACGAGCCAGAGCCTCCAAGGCTCAAATCGCTCTGACGTCCAACTTTATATGACGACGGACAAGTCCGAACGGTGGAATTATTCCTGTTTTGTAGCGATGGCCTGAATGAATGGCTTTGGTCAACAAGCTCGAAATCTTCTCCAAACGTCACTTGAAACGGGCCAATTGGATAGCAAGCCTCAACAATCAGCGGTGTCTGAGAAATGCCCATGTGCGCAAGAATCGGCGCCTTGGCCAATCGACATGTGTTGACAGCAACAATGAAGCTGTCTCGCTCGTCAACGATCCCTTGTTTCACGTAGCTGAGGTACTTCTTCTGTTTTTCCGATATTGCAGCAGTTATTCGAAGCAACATTTCCTTGAGCGGAGCGGACGTCGCCACCGGATC
>PIVW01000767.1 GCA_003353825.1 Chloroflexota bacterium | reverse complement strand
TACGCGTTTAGCCAATAAGCAAAACAATCACTCATTAAGGATTGTTCCAATACGACAGCCAAGCGCCGCAACGTGCTATCCACATTGGGTTTACACCTACGGTGTGTACGCTATTTCACGCCCCCTCACGTAAGGCGATTCCGTTTGCTGTATCTGTCATACCTACAATTTCTAGTAACCTATTCCACTCTGCCCTACCGTGGTTACCTTTTGTCAGTAAGTCCGCCGCCTGCTCTTTTGTGCCGACTCGCTCTATCTTCATCTTTCCTTCTTCACAGGACTCCCGTACCAGATGATACTTCAGCGCTAGATGTCTACATCTCTTCTTTCCACACACGTTCCCCATGGCCATCGCTCGAGCTCCATCATTGTCTTCGAGAACGACCGGAGGTTGGCTGCTCTTGCAACCCAGCTCATGCAACAGGTTGTTGATTTTCAAGGTGGCTTGCGCCGCCTCATGCATTGCGAGCAATTCTGCTGCCTGGCTGCTGTCGGTGACTGCCGGCTGTAGGTGGCTCCCCCAATGTACCTGCCCTCCGCCGACCTTTACTATGATGCCTGATCTACCCCTTCCTTGGGAGCAGTCATGCCCCAGGGACGCATCCGCATAGGTTGTTACATTGCACTCGCCCGTTTCCTGCTGGTACACTAGTCCCAATGCGCGTGTGCCAGTAAGGTATTGAAGCAGCCTGGTGAGTTTACTCCGGTGTAGTGCCTTGGGTTCCTGCATGTTCCGGCTCAGATTGGAAACCGTAAAGCTGATGTCCGGTCTTGTGCAGTTTGCCAAATACATCACCTTTCCTACTAATCTCCTGTACTTTTGTGTTTCCTCCATACTTAGTGCCTCCCCGGGACTGTCTTCATCACTTCGGTGGCACCAAGGAGTGCTCCTCGGCGAGAGCCGCACCTCTTCCTCCTCCAGAATACCTCGTAGGAAATTTGTCTGGTTAAGGTGTATTCCATTCTCCGTGCGGTTGATGCCGATCCCAAGTAAGTGTTGCGCTGCCCCGAGGTTAGTAATGTTGTACGACTTTCCCAACTCCCAAACGACCATGTCCAGTCTCTCCCTGTCCCCCGTGCCCGTCACCAGCAGGTCGTCCACGTACACGGCGATGATGTCATTTGCTGTGTCATTTCCCCACACGAAGACGCACGGGTCGGTCCAGGTAGGTCTATATCCGAGGCGTTTGAGGGTCCCCTTTAGCTCCTTGTACCACAACCTCCCAGACTGTTTCATACCATAAATCGCCCGATTGAGCTTCCACACGGTTTGGTCGCCCCCTTGTTCCAGTCCCGGGGGTTGCTGTATGTAGACCGGTTCGTCGAGTTTGGCGTTTAGGTATGCGGTCGTGAAGTCCGCCTGTATGACCTCCCAATTCTTTTCCACGGCGCACGCCAGCAGGGTTCTTATTGAAGATAACTCCGCTACGGGGGTGTAAGTATCTTCTTTCCCAAAAGGTGAGTACTGTCTCGACCCGTCCAACACGTACCTTGATTTTAGCTTGACGATGTCTCCATCTTGATTCATCTTCACTCTAAACTTCCAGATTCCACTTTCTACCTTCATGTTTGCGTGCCGTTCTACTAGAGTGTACGCATCCATAGATTTCAGCGTGTCCCTTTCTTGCTTCATGCTTTCCAGCCATTTCTCTTCACGTATTGCCTCCCTCCAGCTGCGTGGCTCATTTTTCTCATACTGCGTGGTTGCTGCCATGGCAAGAAGGGCTTGGTTGGAGTATGCCTGTCTTTCCCTGCGGAGTTTCTCCGCTCCGTCGGTATCGTGGGAGGATGGGTCCCACAGGTCCCTTGGTACTCCAACTCTGGCGCTCCTTCGCGTGCTGTGTGGTTCCAGGTGGCACTTTTCCTCCCGCTCTTGCCCTATATCAGAACCTGCATCTTCAACTTCTGTGTCTTGCTTTTGACTGTTCTCCCACTCTGGGGTGGTCTCAGTGGGCTGGATTTCCACCGCCGTCGTAGGTACTGGTTGGCTCCCTGGGTGTTCTTCAATCTGAAGGTCGTCGCCCCCTCGAGTTTTGCTTATTCCGGGCTCACCTTCCACGAACTTCACGTGGTAGGCTTCCCGGATCCTGCCGCTACTTGGGTCAAGTATAAGCCATGCGGGTGATTCTGGTGAGTATCCCACGAATGCTCCCTTCCATCTGACGTCACCCCCCTTTCCGTTCCTCAGTCCCTTTTCCATCTGAGCGTATGCCGCACAACCAAA
>PIVW01000223.1 GCA_003353825.1 Chloroflexota bacterium | reverse complement strand
TCGATCTGGTCGGGGTTGGGGGTATTGGGGCAGTTGTCGCAGTCATTGCCGACGCCGTCACCGTCTGTATCTATTTGAGTGGCATTGGCAATCAGGGGGCAATTATCGACATCACCGCAGATGCCGTCACTGTCAAAATCATCATCAGCGTCGTAGGGGCAGGTATCCGTTTCACAGAGACCGTCGTCATCAGGATCATTGAACGGATCGTTGGGACAGATATCACAGTTGTCACCGACGCCATCGTTGTCGGTATCCAGACTAGTGTCGTTTACATTTGAAGGATCATCTGGGCACGGGTCGCATACGTCACCCCAACCGTCGCCGTCGCTGTCGTCTTGTGTTACCTGAAAGTCGACCGGGCATGTATCCGTGCTATCCATCTCGCCGTCGCCGTCTGAATCGTTGAAGGCGGCATAGTTTACCGGGGTTCTTTCGTAGGGTTGCCAGCAACCGCCGTGGCATTGTCCGCACATCATTGAGCGACCGTTATACGCTCCGCCAGTGCTTTCACCCAGGGTGAGGCCGGTGTCCTCTGGCAGGGGACACAGACCAGAAGCCGAAGGGGGAAGAACCGTGTTCTCGTCTGTGTAAATGGTCAGTGCGCCGTCATACTGGGCTACAGGATGAGGGGTATAGTCCACCAGCCTGGCATCGCGAATCATGGTCATGTAGATTGAGCCATGAACATTGTGGCACGCGGGGCATGAAATCCGGCTATCTCTCCCATCCCCATCTGGGAGGAGATTATAATCAGAGTCATAAAGAGCGTAGTTGGCCGACGGCCCAGAGGTATTAACATGATAATTATGTTGATTGGGGAAACCTCGGTCCTGGGTGAGTTTAAAGAAGTTCGTAAACGTTGCCGTTGGATTCTCAGCATCATAGTTCACCAGATACTGCGATGAATCATGGCACTTAACGCACAGGCGGAAGTCTGATTCGTGGGACCAGATCCTGGAGCCCCCGCCGCCGAAGTACGGTTCACGTGGAATGTTCATGGGAATGTCGCCATCGACGGACTTGAGCCGATAGCCGTGTTGATAATCGTTTGAATCGCCGATCAGGGCTGTTGCAGTATAAGTGCCAGCCTCGCCGTCAATGTGGGTCATTCTGTAGTCGTGACACTCGCTGCACTGCATGCCCGCTCCGGGTGTCAGGCCGCCGCTTGCTGGATAGGCTTCGGTAGGTGGTAAGCCGTGACCTGTCTTGTAATAGCCATAGCCTAGACCCGGACCGTAAAACGAGTCTGCGGTTTCATCACCAATAATATTGGGCGCGGGGATCGAAAAAATGACGGAAGGGACATCGTCATCGTCATTGTCAACGTCAACGTCATGACAACCCGCACACCACTTGTCTCGACCTGGGGCGAGTTCATTGCCGTGATAGACGCCGTATTCAAAGTTGGCTTTGGCTCCATAGGCTGGATCGTTAACGCCATCGTAGGCGCCATCAGGGCTGTGGCAGTCATCGCAAACGCCTGTTGTGCTTAGATCGTCAGTGTCTGTAAATGAAGGGAAATTACTGGTGTCGTGACATGCATCGCAACCAATCCCCCCCAGTTTACCGCCTTCGGCAGCTGTTAAAAGGTGGGTGGGATGTGATTTTTGTAGGCCGTGGCAGGAATTGGCATCGCCACAGTTGGTCCCGGTACCATCACTGTGAAGAAAGCCATTTTCATGTGTGTGGCAGTCCACGCAGGGTCTGTCGTTGTTATGGACAGGATCTTCCATTTCGTCATTTTGCCAGTGCGTGGTGTTTGCGTGGCAGTTCTGGCAAATGCCGGTGTACGGTTCTTCAGTAAAGGTATAGGTATTCGGGTTTTCTGCGACCACATTGGTCTGATAAACGGCTGAACCGTTGGCCTGAGTAACATAATCGTTTGTATTGGATCGAATCAAAAACAGATTGTTGGCGGTTTGACCGGTGTGGGGGTCGGTAGTCTGCGTGGGACCATGAGGATCATGGCAGGCGCCGCAGCGGATCACGATGGTTTCGCCACCACTTTCGACAGTATGCAGTGCGAATTGCATGAGGCCTGGGCGCGAATCGGCAAGTCCTCCTTCAATGTGACAACTCCTGCAAAGGGTTTCTTGCTCCTCTGGTGTTTTTGCAACGATGGGGCTCGATTCATCCCCCTCTGCGCCATGGCAGCTATCGCAATCGATACTTCCGTTATGGGGTGCCTTTAGAGACCAACTGCTGGTGGAGAAAAAACAGAGCCCGATAAACACAATCAGGATGTAATAGGGCAAGGCGCGAGTTCGGATGTTGTCAACGGGGACAGTAACTGCGTCTGATATAATCTGAGAACATTGCAAAGCGACCACTGTTTATAACTCCTCTTGCTACCAAAGTGACAAGAAATTGATGTTATTGTCCAAGTAGCTGCCTTGCTTATTGGTCTGTTGGAATGTCTAAAGAAACAAAGATAGTCATCAAGTATTCGTAATAACCATGCAAAAATTAAGCCATTCTTGTATCAAACGGGTAGCCTGGTAGGGACTGTCGATACTTGGCTAGATTACGGGGATACGCTTAAACAATTGTGCCAGTATTCTTGGAGGCAAGTTATTGTTATCCCATAAAATAATAAGTTTATACGAAATAAATCAAAACGCACAAAAAACATGCTGCAATACATTAGAGATGCTCAAGTCAAATCAGGAAATCAATCGAACCTGCACTTCTTTGAGAAATAACCGTGCTTATACTTCCCATAGTTGGGAAGTGTTTCTTTAGCATTGAATTCGCTACCAGCGCGTGAAGCGCTGGATTACAGGTCATCCAAGTAGCGAGTGCTGAACAAATTCTTATCGAGAGTATTCCACCTCCACGTAGACTTCCGTAACGATCAAATGCCACACGTTGTTTTTGCTGTTTCGCTGGATATAGATCTGGAGGTTGTCGATATCCGTCGTATCCAGCGGGCCGCCGTCGGAGTCCGTGGTGAATACGCTGGATTCGACGAGCCTATAGCTGTAGTCCCAGTTGGGCCACGCGAATACCGTATTGCCGTTCCAGACTGTGCTCGTTCCCGTGTTGTATCCTAGGTCAACCGATCCATCCGTGGGAGTTCCGCTGCCGCCACTGTGATATCGGGCATAGGTGTAGATGCGAATGCTCTCAATCGTTGCACCTTCCAGGAAGGTACCTGTGGTGTCATCCATACTCACAGAGAACACCGAAACTTTTGTGAGTACGTCGTCGACGGAATAGCTATAGGCAATGCTTCTGTCGCCATCGTGGCTGTCCAGCGCACTCTCCCACGGCGTGCTCCCCAAGAGGTCGAATTGTGTCTCGTCCACAACACCCGATGGATGTAGCGTGACGATGCCTGCGCCACAGGCATCACCCGTACCATTACTGAGTGAATCGATCTGGTCAGGATTGGCAGTATTGGGGCAGTTGTCACAGCTATTGCCGATACCGTCGCCATCACTATCGGTTTGGGTGGCATTGGCAGTCCCGGAACAATTGTCGACGTCTGCACAGAGACCGTCGCCATCGGCATCATCATTAGCATCGAAGGGGCAGGTGTCGGTTTCACACAGACCGTCACCATCGGGATCATTGAGCGGATCGTTGGGACATACATCGCAGCTGTCACCAACGCCATCGTTGTCGGTATCCGTGCTGGTGTCATTCACGTTGGAAGGATCATCCGGGCACAGGTCGCATAGATCACCCCAACCATCGCCGTCGCTATCGTCTTGTGTCAGCTGAAAGGTGACGGGGCAATTGTCTGTGTTGTCCATCTCGCCATCGCCATCTGCATCGTTGAAGGCTGCATAGTTCACGGGTGTGCGGTCATAGGGTCGCCAACAACCCCCGTGGCACTGGCTACACATCCCGTTGGCACGATAGTACACTGAGCCCGTACTTGCGGTTAGGGTGACGCTCTTGTCTTCCGGCTCGCCACAACTCGACCAATCGCTACCCGCATTCACCGAGACCACAGTAGCTTCGTCTGCATAAAAGACCGACATACCCGGATTGGTACCGAGGAGCCTGCCGTCACGCATCATGGTCATGTATCTGGTGCCATGGATATTGTGGCACGCAGGGCAAGATATCTTGCTGTCTCCCTCTAACTTAGTAGCAGGATCATAATCGGAGTCATATTTGTACCCATTGGACGATGGCCCAGAGGTATTAACATGATAACTATGCATATTGGGAAAACTGTTGCCACCGTTGAACATCGTTAGTTTGAAGAAATTTGTAAACGTTGCCGTTGGATTCTCAGCGTCATAGTTCGTGAGGTACTGCGATGAATCGTGACATTTGAGGCATAGGCGGTAGTGCGATACGTCGGCCCAGATTCTGTAGCCTCCGCCGCCGAAGTACGGTTCACGTGGAATAAACATGGGGATATCGCCATCGACGGATTTGAGCCGATAACCATGTTGATAATCGTTCGAATCGCCAATAAGGGCTGCAGCAGAATAAGTGCGAGCCTCGCCGTCGGCGTGGGTCATGCTGTAATCGTGACACTCGCTACACAACATGCCGGCGCCTGGGGTCAAACCGCCACTGGCTGGATAGGTTTCGCTCGTTGGTAAGCCGTGACCTGTATTGTAATAGCCATAGCCTAGACCCGGACCGTAATACGAGTCTGCGGTTTCATCACCAATAATATTGGATGCGGGGATCGAAAAAATGACGGAAGGGGCATCGTCGTGACAACCCGCACACCACTTGTCTCGACCGGGAGCGAGTTCGTCCCCGTGATACACACCGTATTTAAAATTGGCTTTGGCTCCATAGGCCGGGTCGTTCACGCCATCGTAGGCGCCACCAGGACTGTGACAAGTATTGCAAACGTCTGTGGTGCTTAGATCGCCACCGTCTGCAAATGAGGGGAAGTTACTGGTGTCATGACAGGTATCGCAATCAATCCCCCCAAGCTTACCGCCTTCGGCAGCTGTCAGAAGGTGCGTGGGATGTGATTTTTGCAAACCATGGCAGGAATTGGCATCGCCGCAGTTGGTTCCCGAACCATCGCCATGCTGGAAGCCATTTTCATGTGAGTGGCAGTCCGTGCAGGGTCGGTCGTTGTTATGGACGGGATCTTCCATCTCGTCATTTTGCCAATGCGTGGTGTTGGCGTGACAATTCTGGCAAATACCGGTGTACGGCTCTTCAGTAAAGGTATAGGTATTCGGGTTTTCTGCGACCACATTGGTCTGATAAACGGCTGAACCGTTGGCCTGAGAGAGATAATCATTGGTATTGGATCGAATCAAAAACAGGTTGTTGGCGGTTTGACCCGTGTGCGGATCGGTGGTCTCTGTCGGTCCATGCGGATCATGGCAGGCGCCACAGCGGATAACAATGGTTTCGCCGCCGCTTTCGACGGTGTGCAGTGCGAATTGAAAGAGACTGTCGCGTGAACTGGCAGGCCCACCATCGTAGTGACAGCTTCTGCACATAGTCTCTTGTTCTGCAGCCGTTTTTGCAGCGATGGGGCTTGATGCGTCCCCCTCCGCGCCATGGCAGTCATCGCAGCCGATAGTCCCATTGTGTGGTGCTTTTAGGGACCAGCTGTTGGCAGAGAAAAAACAGAGCCCGATAAACGCAATCAGGATGTAATAGGGCCAGGCGCGATGTCGGACGTTGTCGACAGCAACTGCACCTGATGTAATCTGAGAACATTGCAAAGCGACCACTGTTTATAACTCCTCTTGCTACCAAATTGACAAGAAATTGATGTTATTGTCCAAGTAGCTGCCTTGCTTATTGGAATGTCTAAAGAAACAAATATAGTCATCAAGTATTCGTAATAGCCACGCAAAAAATAAGCCATATTTTATCAAGCGGGTAGCCTGGTAGGGGCTGTCGATGTGTGGTTGGCTAGATTACGGAATTGTGCCAGTATTCTTGAAGGCAAGTTATTGTTATTCCATAAAATAATAAGTTTATACGAAATAAATTAAAATGCACAAAAATGTGCTGCAACACATTAGAGATGCTCAAGTCAAATCAAGAAATCAATCGAACCGCCACTTCTTTGAGAAATAACCGTGCTTATACTTCCCATAGTTGGGAAGTGTTTCTTTAGCATTGAATTCGCTACCAGCGCTTGAAGCGCTGGATTACAGGTCATCCAAGTAGTGAGCGCTGAGTCAAGTTTTAGCGCGTGAATGCCACCTCCACATAGACCTCCGTAACGAGCATTTGATAGACCGAGTTGTTTAAGTTGTTTCGCTGTACATGGATCACGAGATTGTCGATATCCGTTGTATCCAGCGGGCCGCCGTCGGAGTCCGTCGTGAACTCGCTGGATTCGATAAAGGTGTAGTCGCGGCCATTTGGGGTTGACACAAGGCCGTTCCAGACCGTGTTTGTTCCTGTGTTGTAACCGAGGTCGACCCTTGAGTTAAAGGAACTACCACTACCGGGATTCTGGAATCGGGCATAGGCATAGATGCGAATGCTTTCAATCGTCGCACCTTCCAGTAAGGTGCCTGCGCTGTCATCCATACTCACAGAGAACTCGGATGTTAATCCGTCAGGGGGGGGATAGATGCTATAGGCAAGGCTTCTGTCGATATCGTTGCTGTCTAGCGCGCGCTCCCACGGTGTGCTCCCCAAGAGGTCAAATTGCGTATCGTCCACAACACCCGAGGGATGGAGCGTGACAACGCCTGGACCACAGGCATCGCCAAAACTATCACTGTCAATCGAATCGATCTGGTCGGGGTTCGGGTCATTGGGGCAGTTATCGCAGGCGTTACCTACACCGTCGCCATCGCTATCAACCTGAGTGGCATTGGAATCCACAGGGCAATTATCAACATCACCGCAGAGTCCATCGCTATCGACATCATTGTCAGGATCGTAGGGACAGGTATCAGTTTCACAGATGCCATCGCTGTCTGGATCATTAAGGACGTCGTTGGGGCAGATATCACAGTTATCACCGACGCCATCGTTGTCGGTATCGGTGCCGGTGTCGTTTACGTTTGACGGATCATTAGGGCACAGATCGCATACATCGCCCCAGCCATCGCTGTCGCTGTCGTCTTGTGTCACTTGAAAGTCGACGGGGCAGGTATCGGTGCTGTCCATTTCACCGTCTCCGTCGGAATCGTTCCAGCCAGCATAGTTCACGGGTGCTCGCTCGCGGGATCGCCAACAACCTCCGTGGCACTGGCTGCATGTCTGTTCACGACCGTTGTATATTGAGCCGGTACTTTCGCCTAAGCTGATTCCTGTGTCATCTGGCCTACCACAACTACCCCAATCGGTATCCGTAATGATGCTTGTATTGTCGTCAATATAAAATATCGGCGTGCCCGGCTCTCTGTCTATGAGCTTGCCGTCGCGCATCATGATCATATAGTTGGAGCCATGGACATTGTGGCAGGCAGGGCAGGACATCTTGCTGTCACCCCCCACCGCCATATCATCATTGTCAAAGTCAGTGGTAGGATCATAATCGGAGTTATAGCGGTAACCGTTGGAGGATGGTCCAGAGGTAGTAACATGATAGGCATGTAAATTGTAGGCAGCGACTACTGTTTCGCCTTCTAAATGCTCAGCCCGAAAGAAGTTCGTAAACGTCGCCTCAGGATTTTCAGCGTCATAGTTCACCAGGTACTGCGATGAATCATGACATTTCAGGCACAGGCGGTAGTGCGATACGTCGGCCCAGATTCGGTAGCTCCCGCCGCCAAAATACAGTTCGCGTGGAATAAACATGGGGATGTCGCCATCGACGGACTTGAGCCGATAACCGTGTTGATAATCGTTCGAATCGCCGATAAGGGCTGTTGCGGTAAAAGTGCGAGCCTCGCCGTCGACATGAGTCATAGTGTAATCGTGACACTCGCTGCACAGCATGCCTGCTCCGGGCGTCATGCCGCCGCTGGCTGGATAGGTTTCGGTCGTTGGTAAGCCGTGACCCGTCTTGTAATAACCGTAGCCTAGACCTGGACCGTAATACGAGTCTGCGGTTTCATCACCAATAATATTGGGCGCGGGGATCGAAAAAATGACGGAAGGGGCATCGTCATGACAACCCGCACACCACTTGTCTCGACCTGGGGCGAGTTCATTGTCGTGATAGACACCGTATTCAAAATTGGCTTTGGCACCATAGGTCGGGTCGTTCACGCCATCGTAGGCGCCACCCGGACTGTGACAAGTATTGCAAACGTCGGTGGTGCTTAGATCGCCACCGTCTGCAAATAAGGGGAAGTTACCGGTGTCGTGACAGGTATCGCAATCAATTCCCCCCAGCTTACCGCCTTCGGCAGCCGTCAGAAGATGCGTGGGATGTGATTTTTGCAAACCATGGCAGGAATTGGCGTCGCCACAGTTGGTTCCCGAACCATCGCCATGCTGGAAGCCATTTTCATGTGAGTGGCAATCCGTGCAGGGTCTGTCGTTGTTATGGACGGGATCTTCCATCTCGTCATTTTGCCAGTGCGTGGTGTTTGCGTGACAATTCTGGCAAATGCCGGTGTACGGTTCTGTAATAAAGGTAAAGGTATTCGGGTCTTCTGCGACCACATTGGTCTGATAAACGGCTGAACCGTTGGCCTGAGTAACATAATCATTGGTGTTGGCGCGGATTAAAAACAGGTTATTGGCGGTTTGACCCGTGTGCGGATCGGTAGTCTCTGTCGGCCCATGCGGATCATGGCAGGCGCCACAGCGGATAACGATAGTCTCGCCGCCACTTTCGACAGTATGCAGTGCAAATTCTAAGAGGCCAGGGCGTGAATCGGCAAGCCCACCAACCATGTGACAACCCCTGCATAGGGTCTCTTGCTCCTCTGCTGTTTGTGCAACGATGGGGCTTGATGCGTCCCCTTCCGCGCCATGGCAGTCGTCGCACCCGATATCGTTCCCGTTACTGGTATTGTGAGGGGCTTTTAAGGACCAACTTGATGCAGAGAAAAAACACAGCCCGATAAACACAATCAATAAAGGGCTCTTTAACAAGGTAAGCGATCGCTTGTTGTAGCTATGCTTTACGACATTGGGTCTCATAGTGCTGGACCTCAATTAATTTCCTGGATGCGGGCGTTGTCGGCATCATTGACCAGAATGGTACCTGCTGAAGTCATTTCGATATCCATCGGTAATTTAAACTGGCCCTGCGCCGTGCCGAACTCGC
>PIVW01000222.1 GCA_003353825.1 Chloroflexota bacterium | reverse complement strand
CTGCTCCTGGCTGCCGCCTCGCTTGGCGATCTCGCGCATGTGTTGTTGTGCCTTGATGAAGGCCTCGCGCTGCCCGTGCACGTTGCCCATGCGGGTTGTGGGCGCGCGCTTGCGCATGCGTCCATAGATTCGCTTGGGGTTCTCGCCACAGGCCATCTTGAGGCCATAGGGCGCGCCGGGGAATTTCATGCCCTGCATGGTGCGGGCATAGACGTTCTTCACCACCACCGAGGAGCGCCTTTTCGCGCATCTGTTGGAGGAGTTCGAATCGTTCGTTATGGCTCATGCCCATGCTCTCTACGAATAATGATAGGGTCGGTGCATGCCTGCTGCCGAACACTGATACATACGGCCTGCCACTCGCAGACCGACGCAGGGGGGATTATAGTCGATCAGTAGGGCGTTTTGCTATTTTTGCATGAGTCGCCACTCCGCGCGTGCACTTTGGTTCATGGCACTCGCACCTGCGACCCGCCACTTGCTACCTGCCCCAGCGGGGCCTGATATTCTCAGCGCAGTCTGGGAACAATTGCCAGAAATGTTGCCACGTATGGCAGCGGTTGCTCACCACATCTTAATGAGCCCAAGCAGTGTCAATATCACGAAGAGGATGGGTTGGTGAATTAAGTAGATGAGGAGTGAGTTCTGACCCAGCAAGCGCAATATGCGGATTAGGCGCAAATTGGCGAGATTGGGCAGGGGGTAGCGCCGTTCAGCGCCGGCGTACAAGGTGTTCCCCACAAAGATACCGATCAGTACCACACCAAACCAGCCGATAACAGGGAAATAGTCAAAGCCAGGATGGGGGGTGACATCCAGCCCGAACCAGTCGAGCCAGTTGATGTTCAGGCGCAGGATCGGCACAAGTTCGGCGAGTAACAGGATGAAGATACCCAAAAACAAGTTGATCCAGCGCAGGCGTATAAAGGGATAGGCGATCATGATCGAAAAGCCGATCAGGTTGAGGATGCCAAAGCGAATATAGTTACTTGGCATGAAGAGATAGGTGATGATACTTAATACAATGCCCCAGGAGAAGACCTGAAAGCCCCGCACCAGGTATCTGGGCCAAAGGATGCCCTGTTGCCCACGTTGGCGAGCCTGGTTGTAGCTCAACGTAAGGGAGACGCCGACGAGACCGATGAACAGGCATGCGGTAAATATCTGAAAATAGTGCCAGAAGCCCGTGAACAAGACGATGTCATACCCGCCGAACATAACCAAATCGAGTTGGAAATGATAAAGGACCATGTTGAGGATGGCCACGCCTCGCAATGTATCAATCTCCCAGAGCCTATCGGTCTTCAGATGTTTTATCGGGCGGATGCTGGCGCGCATTCCTGAGAAGTAGTGTGTGATTACCGTCATGAACTGGGTGGGTCTGACATGCTGTTGTAAGAATGAGGGGAGTTGTGGCTAATTGCTATCTTTCAAGGATATCGTGTAAAGGGTGGAAGAACTGACGTGATATATTGGTTTGACTACAGTGTACTTCCTATCACTTCATCTGTACATCCATCACGATCTTGCCAAAATGCTCATTTGATCGTAGCCGTTGTATCGCCTCTAGGTAACCATGTAAAGGATAGACGCTATCGATCACCGGCCTGATTTTGCCCGAGAAGATCAGGTCGAAGGCCATGCGCGCGTCTTCCATATTCCCCATGGTGCTGCCGATGATGCGTAACTGCCGGCCGAAGATCAGGTTCACCGGAACCTCGGCATTGTAACCACTTGTGCCACCCACCGTTAGCAAGCGGCCGTGGCGGCCCAGGCTGCGGAGGCTATTGCCCCTTTTGATCTCAACCACACTGCGACCACCCAGATCTACACCCAGCTTGACGCTCTTGCGCCAGACAAGGCGGCCCCACTCAGGTTCTTGGCTGCGGTCGTGCACCCAGTCGGCGCCTAAAGCCCGGGCTTTCTCCGCCTTGTCGGCATTGCCGGCGATAACCCATACGGTTGCGCCTGCCAGTTTCGCCAGTTGCATGCTGGCGATGTTCACCCCACCCCCCGCGCCCACCACTAGCACAGTTTCACCCGGCCTGAGGTTGCCATCGACAATGAGACTGCGCCAGGCAGTGAGATAGACCAGGTTGCCCGCCGCCGCCAATTTGAGATCGAATTCATCGGGGACGGCGATGAGATTGCGGGCGGGCAGGCGCATGAATTCGGCGTAAGCACCGTGCACATGCTCACCTACGATGGCAATACGCTCGCATAAGTGCTGGTCGCCGCCCAAGCAATATCGGCAGCTATCGCAAAATAGGGTGGGATTGCCCACCACCCGTTGCCCTACCGCCCAACCACTTACCTGGTCCCCAACTTCTGCGATCTCTCCGGCAAAATCGGAACCGGGAATATGAGGCAGGTGCAGATTCAATCCTCGCCAACCCACACGCACCCAGTCGTCCAGACGGTTGAGCGCAGCATAATGGATATTGATCAGCACATCGCTCGGTCCAATCACGGGGCTGGGCATGTCGTCGACGATCTCGTAGACATCTAAATTAGGGCTATGTTCTCTGAAAATTACGGCGCGCATGGCACTTGCTCACTAGAGTGATTTTTAATAGAACGCAGATAACGCAGTTCGAACGGATCAACGCAGATTTACTAGATCAATGAAAGCTTGAACTGAGCGCAGTCGCAGTATCGGCAGACCATTCTGTGGTCTAAATGCCATAGTTGGCTTAATGGTCGCCCTTAATGATTATTTGGAAATCGGGCGGTTTCATAGATTTTGCGACTGATCTCAGGTTTGGGTTTTAAATTGGGAATAAGGCCAACGTCGATAATGAACCGATAGACTAACAAACTAGCTGTTATCCGAAACTGATCCGCGAAAATCTGCGTCACACTGCGTCATCTGCGTTCCATTAAAACTATCTATCGGACGCCCAGCTCATTTCGGTAGGTAACCATATCCTTGATTGCCTGATTGTTCATCACCAGGTATAAGGATGTCCTTTAACCAAAATCAGTAAACGCGAATAGGTATCCGCCAACCACTCCGGTAAGGTGCGTGTCTGCGCCACGACCGGCATAAAGTTCGTGTCGCCGGTCCAACGGGGTACAATGTGCACGTGTAAGTGTGCTTCCATGCCCGCGCCTGCCGCCTTACCTAAATTGATGCCTACATTGAAACCGTGGGGATGGAATGCATTGTCCAGAATCTGTGTGCAATAGGTTGTAAGTCTCATGATCTCGGTTTGGGTGTGCCCTTCAAGTTCAACCAACTGGCTGACATGCTCATTGGGCAATACCATGAGATGGCCGTTACTGTAAGGGAATCGATTAAGTACAATAAAGGCGTGCTGCCCTCTGACAAGCATCATATTCTCAGAATCATGGCTGGGGTCTTGCAAGAGATAATCACAAAATGGACAGTCGGCGGGTTTGGGATTCATGATGTAGGGTAGACGCCAGGGTGTATAGAGTCTGTCCATATCAGATCAGGTTACCAGGTTTCGATAGCGGTCTGTGCGGCGGTTGCGGCATCTGCCTTTCCGGATAGAACATCCAAAACGGCTCGATGCAGGCTACGCACAAAATCAAGGTCTTCGACTAACTGTGGACGGAGGTCTGCGATTTCGAGTGCCTCGTTTGCGAAAGCCGTGTACGCCGAAGCGGGCCATAGCGCTAAGGCGGCACGGCGGGAGGGTAAGCCTCGTTCGCTTTGGCTCCAAGTCGCCAGCATCTCGGGCTCCATCAAGGCTTCCAACAAACGGGCCAAGACCTCTTGTTTGGCTGGATCGCCGCTGATAACCACATATGCCAGACCATCGGCGATGTAACGGGGTGAACTATCAGCAGTGGGTACGGGACCGTAATGTAGTGTTGCAGCCTGTTCCTGATCGTTCAACCAAAGATGTGCTGTTGTATGAGCCATTGCGACCTCTCCCTGCAACGCCCGTTCCCACGTTTCATGTGGTCTGCTGGCTTGGATGGTAGCTTCATCGACAATATCCTGAGTGTATGCGGCCTCGTAAAACGCCAGCGTTTGCCTGACTGCCTGTTCATTGCGGATCGGATCACTCCCCTCCTCGACAGCACTTAAATAGTGAAGTAGTAGGGCATCTGGAAGCACAGCTTCGGGTCCACCTGCCGGAAAGACATAGCTGGCATTGGACTCCATTACAACTGACCAATTCACCGGTGGCTCAGATAGTGCCGAAGCCCGAAAAGCCAAATGCTCAATATCTGCCACAAAAGGAAGGGTTAGCCAACTCTCTTCCACGCGCGCCAGGTTTTGGGCAAAGGGGTACAGATCTTCTGAAATCTGGGCCGGCAACAGGTCATCGAGGGGTTGCAACAATCCCTTAGTGCCGGCCTGGAACGCATCATCATACGGCAGCGCCATCAAATCGGGGAGCACTGCAGGAGCGGCATCTTTGGTTTTTAGCAACGAGTCGTACAATCCACCTATTCCGCTTTTAGGCTTGACGATGATTTCAACGGTGGCGCCATAGCGTTCTTCAAACTCCGAAATTGTCCCTTCCAACACCATCATCGCCTCAGGGTTATCAAGCACGATAGTATCGGGAAGCCAGATTCGTAATGCCAGAGGCTCTGGAGTGACTTCCAGGTCAGGCATTGGCGTAGGTGTCGCCGTTATTGCTTCCGGTGTTGGCGTTGGCGTTCTGTCAGTTGCAGTGCAAGAGCTGATCGCCAGCACTGTGATGGCAAACAAAAAGAGATATCGTCTCATAAAACGATTATAGGCGATGGCGTTTCCCTTGAGCAATTCTCAGCGATTTAAGTCTGCAACCGTTGGCGAAGTCTGCTAACAGTGGTATAGTTCAGGTATGAGCAATCTTACTGTCTATGCAGGCCCAATTGCCGGGAAAACTGCCGTCCCTGCCGATAAATCTATCACACATCGAGCCCTACTTTTTGCCGCCATCGCCCAGGGAAAAAGTACGATTCGTAACTATCTGGATGGTGGCGATTGCAGAGCTACCATCACTGCCATCAGAACCCTTGGCGTCGATGTCGAGGAGCCACATGTGGGAGAATTGGTCATACATGGTAGGGGTCTTACAGGTTTGCAAGAGCCAGAAACGGTTATCGATTGCGTAAATAGTGGCACGACTGCTCGACTACTTGCCGGTTTGTTGGCGGGCCAGCCCTTTCATAGCGTGATTGTCGGTAGCGAACAGCTTCGAAAACGGCCAATGGGTCGTGTGGTCGAGCCCCTGCGATTGATGGAGGCTGACATCGCTGGGCGAGAGCAAGGTCGGCTCATGCCACTTTCCTTTCGTGGTGGCCAGCTCTACGGCGTCGATTATACCCTACCCGTCGCAAGTGCCCAGATTAAATC
Source organism: Chloroflexota bacterium (assembly GCA_003353825.1). Next base: position 3,816 of record PIVW01000222.1, on the reverse strand, counting down.
GTGTCTGCTCATCGCCGGCCTGTTCGCAGATGGGCTGACGGTGGTTCGTGAACCAGGGCCGGCGCGTGACCATACCGAACGCATGTTACAGGCTATGGGCGCACCTATCGTTCGTCATGGTTCGATCATTACCTCCGAAAAGCCCCAGGACCCCCTTCACTCTCTGGAGATCACAGTACCGGGAGATTTCTCTTCCGCCGCATTTCTGTTGGCGGCCGCTGCGGTGGCGTCCGGACACCAGCAGCTGACTGTCACATCTGTAGGGGTGAATCCCACCCGTCGAGGTTTGCTCGATGTGTTAGTGGAGATGGGAGCTGACATAACCATGGATCATTGGGGGGAGAGTGTTGGAGAACCCACCGGAGATCTACATGTACGATCTTCTCAGTTAAAGGCGACGACTATCGGCGGTAAAGATATTGTGACGCTTATTGACGAGTTACCCATTTTTGCGGTGGTTGCCACACAGGCACAGGGTTCCACCATCGTAGAGGATGCCGCCGAGTTACGAGTAAAAGAGACAGATCGCATCGCCACCACTGTCAGTGAATTGCGGAAGATGGGCGCCAATATCGAAGAGAGGGCAGATGGCTTTATCGTACATGGACCCACGCCCCTACATGGCGCACGCGTCGATTCTTTTGGCGACCATCGTCTGGCCATGGCTCTGGCAATCGCCGGTCTAATTGCTGATGGCGCCACCGTCGTGCAAGATAGTGATTGTATATCTGATTCATTTCCCGGCTTTGAAATGATCCTGGAAAGGCTGGGGGCAGCGCTGGACTAACGGCATTATGTTACTTAGTGGACTGATCGGTTGGCCTCTAGGCCATTCACGTTCTCCGGCCCTACACAACGCCGCCTATGCTGAAGCCGGCATAGAGGGCATGTACGCGTTGATGCCCGTACGAGCGGAAGCTGTAGCACGGGCTATCACCGGCCTGATAGCGCTCGGTTTTCGTGGCTCTAATGTCACCATCCCCCACAAGCAAACTGTCATACCTTACCTTGATGAACTCAGCCCCGCTGCTCGCGCCATCGGCGCGGTCAACACCATTGTCATCGGCGAAGAGGGGCATTTGTTCGGAGATAACACAGACGCGCCCGGATTCATGGCCGCTCTGGCTGAGTTAGACATCACGGTTGAGGAACTGAAAGAGGGTGGGGTATTATTGCTTGGTGCAGGAGGATCAGCCAGAGCGGTGGCCTATGCTCTCGCTTCAGCAGGTATTCACACCCACATTTTGGCTCGTCGCCTAGAACAGGCCCAACAGCTGGTTACCACCCTGCGTCCCTATCTCAAACCCGTTTCCCCTCTCCATCCTCTATCTTCTCCCCTGTCGTCGCAAGCAAATGACTATCGCCTTATTGTCAATTGTACACCGGTGGGCATGTCGCCAAAGATCAACGCCTCCCCCTGGCCTGTAGATGTCACACTTCATCAAGATCAAATCGTTTATGATCTGGTGTATAATCCCTCTGATACGCAGTTTATGGCACAGGCACGGTCTCGTGGCGCCCTTGCTTTCAACGGCCTGGGCATGCTCCTTCATCAGGGCGCGTTGGCCTGGGAAATGTGGACAGGCCAGCCCGCTCCCATCGACGCTATGCGCAGCGTTTTCTTCTAAATCTCATGACTCAATTACCTCCTAACACGGCCCTGATCGTCATCGATGTCCAGGTTGGGTTCGATAATCCGGCTTGGGGTCATCGCAACAACCTTGAAGCCGAAGCAAATATTGAGCGCTTGCTGAATGCCTGGCGAAGCTCAAATCGCCCGGTATTTATTGTACAGCACCACTCTTTGGAACCAGGTTCCCCCCTTGCTGCAGATGCACCTGGCGCCGCACTCAAGGAATCTGTTCTCCCACATGCTGGTGAAGCCTTAATCACAAAGAATGTAAATAGCGCTTTTATCGGTACTGATCTAGAGGAACAATTGCAACAACAGGGATTCAACCCTATTGTGATCGCCGGTCTAACCACCGATCACTGCATTTCTACCTCCGCTCGAATGGCGGGCAACCTCGGCTTCGACACCTATGTCATATCAGATGCGACTGCCACATTCGACCGTGCGGATCAATGCGGGGAAGTGTATAAGGCTGAGTTGATTCACACCATTTCTCTAGCCAGCCTGCACGACGAATTCGCTACAGTGCTCACCACCGATCAGTTGTTGACTCAGTTAGCATAGGCGTCCGTTCACACGCAAAGGACTTAGGACAGAATAACTTGCCGACTTGCTTCCTGAAATGGCAATAGAGTTCCTCAAATTATTGAATTCTCAGCCCAAAGTAGCGTTACAGCAAGATCGGATAACACATTTTACGATCCAATCCCCAATCCCCAATCCCCCCATGCCCCTCCGTTTTCTAACTGCCGGTGAATCCCACGGGCCTGAACTGACAACCATCCTCGAAGGCATGCCTGCAGGCTTGCCCGTCGATATCGAGGCATTGCGCACCGACATGGCTCGCCGTCAAAAAGCCTATGGCGCTGGTGGCCGCATGAAGATCGAGCAAGATACCGCACGTATCACCAGTGGTGTGATGGGCGGAAATACCACCGGTGCACCCATTGCCATGACCATTGTCAATAAAGACTGGCAGAATTGGGCCAGGCGTGATATCGAGCCGATGACGACCCCTCGACCCGGCCATGCCGACCTTACCGGTGCCGTGAAGTACGGCTATCGTGAACTACGGTTGGCCCTTGAGCGGGCCAGCGCCAGAGAGACGGCCGCTCGTGTTGCTGTGGGAGCACTCTGCAAGAGCTATCTCGGCGTATTTGGTATCCAAGTACAGGGTTATGTGATCTCTATCGGATCTGAACGGGTCGATCTTCCCGATGCGTTAAGTTATCAAGACCGCTTTCAAAGAGCGGAAGGTAATGACCTTCGCTGTCCTGATCTACAAGCCGCCGAACGTATGCGTCAGTTAGTCTGGCAGTGTATGCAGAACAAGGATACGCTGGGCGGTGAATTCGAGATAGTAGCGTTGAAGTTGCCTCCTGGTCTGGGCAGCCATGTGCATTGGGATAGGCGTTTATCCGGCAGGTTGATGGCTGCAATGGGATCGATTCATGCTATCAAGGGAGTGGAGATCGGCCCGGCTTTTGCTAATGCTGCAAAATTCGGTTCACAGGTGCATGACGAGATCTTCATGGATGAAGCAGGTAATCTGGTTCGAGAGACAAACCGCTCGGGTGGTCTAGAGGGCGGCATCAGCAGCGGCCAACCCCTAATCGTGCGGGCGGCGATGAAACCGATCAGCACGGTGCTAAACCCGCGCCGTTCGGTCAATCTCGCCTCCGGCAAAGCTGAACCGACCACTTACGAACGCTCTGACTTTAATGCTGTCCCTCGCGCTGTTGTTGTCGGCGAAGCGATGATCGCTTTTGTATTGGCCGATGCCCTGTTAGAGAAACTGGGCGGCGACTCTATCGATGAACAACGCCCGCGCTTTGAGCATCTCCGCCAAACACGTCTTGATGATCTCCCCATGGATGATCTTCCCTGGCGTTTCGGTTTCGAGCAATGAGTTTTCCCCGAGAACAATTGCTAGATACTGTACGAAAAAATAGTACGCGGATAACGCTGACAAACGCCGATTATCAACGATCTCTTGAAAGATATACTCAACACGGTCACATTTTTTCACATCGAACAACTCTTCAGAAAAACGCAAAATGGAACGCTGATGACGCTGATTCGACAGATTTACACGGATTTTTTGATTTTTATCTGCGAGAATCCGCCTTATCTGCGAAATCTGCGTTCTATTGAAATGGGAGTTTATGCCCGTTGTCAGTATA
>PIVW01000221.1 GCA_003353825.1 Chloroflexota bacterium | reverse complement strand
CCCAATTGCGATCTGCCAGGGTGATGTCGGGTAATCTTTGGGCAGGCCGGCGACCTTCTCTTTGTCGGTGGTGAACTCGTAGTAGTTGTTGAAATTGCTGATATCTTTGTACGTAGTGGCTTCATCGCCGAGTTCGTCCATCTTGGCGCCGGACTGAGTTGCAATGGCCGCCGCTTCGGTGGGTGTGGCTTGTTCGTTCTGGTCAGGTGTGGCGCTGGGTACACCACAGGCTGCCAGCGTCAGGGCGCCGCCGACAATACCCATCGATTTCAACAAATTGCGGCGGGTGAGGTAGGTATCCTTGCTGGTGATCTCAGAGGAAGGGATTTTGGGTAATGTATTCATAAGGTTCAGGTAGAGGAGATGGGCTATGTGGGATGATGGTTCGGTATACGTCTGTCACTATAGGATGAGAATCAGGCTGAAATAATTACTTGACCGTGTTCTACTATAACCGGCCAACCTGAACTTGTCCTTAAGCAACCATTACAAAAAGCTTACGCTAATCTGTTAGCTGCTATGCAAGTCTGGCGATCATTTGGCTGTGGGCCATTCCCCTGAGGCGGAACGCTGTCGAAACGTTTACATCGGAAGTGCGCATACAGTTATTGGGAACACAGCACTATTCTGCGTACCCAGACGCGCACGACGGCGCTTTCGAAGTTGCGAAAAGCGCCGTCGTGTCTGTGAGTGAGTATCTTATCTAGGGACTACAGTCATTGGGTTGAACGACGCGTATGGGCAAGAAGTTGCTGTACGAGGGGTCTTGACCTCCTGTCAAGCCACTGTTGTCCGGCTGCGGTTGGCTGCCTATCTGTCCAATAATGTTATGATCTGCGTCTGTGAGATAAATGGTAAAGATACTACCAAATGGGTAATCAGAAGGTAATATTAAACCAAACCAGTTTTGAACGCAGGTTCTCATGGGAAGCGAGTCTGTAATGAAGCGAATGCCACCTTGAATGGGTTTATGTTGCCATTCCTTTGGCCACTGAATGGGTTCAGCCCAGTCCCACGGGGGATCCTGTAGTTCAAACATGATCTCTATATCATGAATCACGCCATCTAGATCGGGATCTCGTACGTGAATCATTATAAAGACAGTGCCTGGGCTTGTGGGATCTACAGTGTAAGTAGACGATATGCCTGTTAGAACCGGAATACGAGGTGTCGCAGTTGGTGTAGAGGTGGCCGTCGCAGTTGCAGTCGCAGTAGGCGTCGAGGTGCCGGTTGGACTGGAAGTCGCTGTCGCTGTAGCTGTAGCTGTAGCCGTGCCGGTCGCAGTCGGTGTCGTGGTGACGGTGGAAGTTCGAGATGCAGTGGGGGTGTTGGTATAAGTTGGCGTATACGTGGGCGTGGGGGTATTGGTATAAGTTGGTGTATACGTGGGCGTGTACGTCGGCGTATACGTAGGCGTATACGTAGGCGTGTGCGTAGGAGGTATTTGTGTTGGCGTATAGGTCGGTGTGTAGGTCGGCGTGTATGTTGGCGTATAGGTCGGTGTGTAAGTCGGTGTGTAAGTCGGCGTGTAAGTCGGTGTGTAGGTTGGCGTGAACGTAGGTGTAGGCGTGGGGGTGGGGTCATCAGGACAGGTGTAATAATCCTCAGTTTCACCTAGTTTGTAGCTTGAACTGGGTCCGCTACCATCCGCCGCCGCTGCCGCCGTATCCGATAGCGTGATGCGCCACCAGAGACATTTGTTATCAGAGCCTGGATTTGTTCCGTCGTAGGGCAAGAAGGCATTGGTTGTGAAGTTGTAGAAACCCGGGCCGGGTAAGGCGATGACTTGATTCTGTACAGCCCATTCGCTGGTCGTCGTGACAGTGCCATCGGCGTTCTGGCAGGTAAAGGTCTGTCCCCAATCTCCGCTACGGTTCCAGTCGAACCAGAGGTTCACAAAGGGCTGGTTGGCCCCAGCGCCAATCGGTACAGTCACTGTGAATTTGAGTTGGGTAGAAACACAGTGTGGGAGGGTGGGATTAGGAGCGATGCCGTCATCTCGCAAATCCTGATCGGGGATGTCGTTGGGCGGGTCGATGTTGTTGACGATATCTGCGTCTGACCCAATATCTGCCTCGACTTCATAGGTTATGCCCGGGCCCAGGTGGTATTCCAGTTTCTGATTGACATGGAGAGGTCCATAGGGGGGCGAGCCGGTGCCGTATACTGTTGGGTAGCGAGCGAAGATCGGTCCGGGGTAGGCTGTCATGCCCACACCAAAGTTATTGCTGCTATCAGGGGCGTCACCCAGATCGTGATGAACGTCGATGTCTGATGGGGTTGGTGTTAGCGTTGGCGTCGGCGTATCAGTAGGTTTTGGCGTTGGTGTGTGCGTGGCTGTAGCTGGTTTGGTGGGGGTCGGTGTCACATCTGTAGGACAGGTGTAATAATCCTCGGTTTCACCCAGTTTATAACCGCTAGAAGGGCCGCTGCCGTCAGCTGAAGTTGCCTTGGTGTCAGTCAATGATATCCGCCACCAAATGCATTTCTCATGCCCGTTATCATATGCCAGGAATGCCGGTGTCGTGAATGTAAAAAGACCTGGTGCGGTGAGGCTGATCTGTTGATTCTGAACGGCCCACTCGTCGACTATCGCACCGGGACAATCGAACTGTTGTCCCCAATCACCACCGCGATCCCAATCAAACCAGGCGTTGAAATAAGGTTTGGTTGCAGGGGCGCCGGCCGGTACATTGACAGTGTAAGTGATCAGCGTCTGCTGACAGTGGTTGAGCACAGGATTGGGGTTGGTGCCATCATCTGCACGGTCGAGATCTGGCGAATTAGCCCCTGGGATAATGTTGTTGATGATATCGGCATCTGGGCCGATATCGGCTTCACGCTCGACGGTGATCGCGGGCCCCAGGTGGTAGTACAAGACCTGATTGTGGTGCAGGGGGCCGTGAGCGGGTGAGCCCATGTTGAAGACCGTGGGGTAACGCGCGGCTACGCCCACAGCACCACCGGCAGGATAAGCTATCATGGGTACGCCGTGGCTGTTCGTACTGTCGGGCGCATCACCGAGGTCGGGTTGAGGTTCTTGGTGGGTATCAGGGCAGGAATAATAGTCTTCTGTTTCACCATGATTCCAGCCATTGGCTGGTCCGCTACCATCTGCGCTGGCTGCCGGTGAATCGCTGAGGCTGATCCGCCACCACATGCATTCGTCAAGGGGAGGGGTGGGGCTGAACGGCAGGAATGTTGTGGTCGAGAATGTATGCGTTCCCGGTGTGGGCAGAACGATAAGCTGGTTCTGCACAGCCCATTCGTGAGCGGGTCCGGTCGCACACTGATTTTGTTGCCCCCAGTTTCCGCTACGGTCGTAATCAAACCAGAGATTGACGTAGGCGTCACTGGTGGGAGCCCCGATCGGCACCGTAACCGTAAATGTCAGATTGGTTGGCTGGCAAGGTTGAAGATTTGGCTGGGGATTGACCCCATCATCTGCTCCATCCAGATCGGGCCGATCTTGGTTGGGGATAATGTTATTGGTCGAATCTTGGTCGCTACCGACATCCGCTTCATGTTCACGGGTGTAAGCAGAGCCCAAATAGTATCTGACCAAGTTGTTGCGGTGTATGGGCCCGTAAGGTGGTGATCCAGTCTTGTACACCGTAGGATAACGGGCCAGAGTGCCTGCAGGCCCTCCCTTGGGATAGGCAGTCATACTTACATTGAAATTGTTAGTCGAATCGGGTGCATCGCCCAAATCCGCCCTGGGTATCTTGACGATCACCACATTCCCCGCAACAGGCAAGAATAAATGATTCAGTACCGGCATTGGCGTAAATTGAGGCGCCAATGACGTTTCTGTATCACCTGGCGACGCCAGCCCCGTCAGGGCCAAGAGCAATAAGAGCCCTGACACGATTGCCAGTCCTAAGATGTATTTCAGTGATTTGCGTCCGCTCATGTGCCATATACCTCCAGAGGTGTGTGTGATGGCGTTTAAGCGGGACAGAGGAGCCTGCTGATGGTTCACCCCGAAACGTGAGATGTTGCCTTGTTCACCATCGATTCTGTATAACCCAACAGATACAAGCGTTCTGTCCCCAAAAATGGGGAGAATATCGTTTCGTTATTGTATCAGAATAATTAAACATTTGCAATATGCATATTTAGAGGATGTGGTCTTTTCGATGTAAGCTTGCACGCTATTTGAAGGGAATCAGGTCTGTTTGCGGTTACCATAGATAAAGCAACGGGATGATATGGAAACTGGTTCAACCCTGATGGCTGTATTATTTCTTGAGAGTATGGGAGGTCGGGAATCTGGGGCCGACAGCTAGGCCCATGTAAGTGGGAATTAACACGAAGGCGAATCACGCCGAAACAGCTACACAGACGTGGTGTAATTGGTACGAAAATGGTATAATAATACGTTAGTAAACACATCTATTGTATGGAGTAAGAATACAGCCTATGGTGGAAGATCGAAGCCACGATTCTGAATTCGACGAGACAAATGACAGCGAGGACTGGGATAGCTTGAATCCAGGTCGCGTACAACCTATAAACCTCGAAAGGGAGATGCGGGTCTCTTATCTCGACTACGCCATGAGCGTGATCGTCTCGCGGGCGCTGCCCGACGCCCGAGATGGGTTAAAGCCGGTGCATCGCCGTATCCTCTACGTGATGTATGATATGGGCCTGCACTACAACCGCTCACACCGCAAGAGCGCCCGCATTGTTGGAGAAGTGTTGGGTAAATACCATCCGCATGGCGATACGGCGGTCTACGATGCCATGGCTCGTATGGCGCAAGATTTCAGCCTGCGTTATCCTTTGGTCGATGGCCAGGGTAATTTTGGCTCGGTTGACGGCGATAGGCCGGCGGCGATGCGTTACACGGAAGCGCGTCTGGAACGCATTGCCGGTGAACTGCTAGAAGATATCGACAAAGATACGGTCGAATGGAGTGCCAATTTCGACGATTCTCTGCAAGAGCCCAACGTTCTCCCCGCTCGCTTGCCCAATCTTCTTCTCAATGGCGCTAGTGGTATTGCTGTAGGCATGGCAACCAACGTGCCCCCTCACAATCTCAGCGAAATCGCAGACGCCATCGCCTACATCATCGACCACTGGGAAGACCCCAGTGAAGTGACAATCGAAGCTCTGATGCAGTTTGTGCAAGGGCCTGATTTCCCCACAGGCGGCATCATCATGGGGATGGATGGGATCAAGCAGGCCTACGGTACCGGTCGAGGCCGGTTGATCGTGCGAGCCAAGACTGAAATCCAGGAGATGAGGGGGGATCGGTTCCGCATTATCGTCACAGAAATTCCCTACCAACTCAATAAAACGACATTGATCGAGCGTATTGCCGATCTCGCCCGCTCCGACCGTATGACCTCTATCTCCGACCTTCGCGATGAGTCCGACCGGAAAGGGATGCGCATTGTGATCGAGCTAAAACGGGGGGCTGCACCCAAGAAGGAGCTGAACAAACTCTTCAAATACACCCCTCTCCAAACCACATTTGGTGTTATCAATCTGGCACTGGTCGAAAACCAGCCTCGTTTGTTGACACTCAAACGCTCGTTGCAAGTGTACGTTGAGCATCGGGTCGAGGTGATCACCCGCCGCACACAATGGGAACTGGCCCAAGCCGAACATCGCGCCCACATCCTCGAGGGATTACGTATTGCCTTGGAATTCCTGGATGAAGTGATTGCCACCATCCGCCAGAGTGACACGGTAGATAATGCTCGCGCCGCCTTGATAGAACGCTTTGCACTCTCAGAGATTCAGGCGCAGGCGATTCTCGACATGCAGCTTCGTCGCCTCGCTGCCCTGGAACGGCAGAAGATCGAAGATGAATACGACGGACTCATGGTTCGAATCAACTACCTGCGCGACTTGCTCGAACACCCTGCTAAGATCCTGGCATTGGTCAGAGAGGACATCCTTGAGGTAAAAGAGAAATACGCGGATGAACGGCGTACAGAGATCAACCCCTTTGGCGGTGGCGATTTCCGCGAAGAAGATCTTGTCACCCAGCGGGGCGTGATTATTACGCTCACCGAGAGCAACTACATCAAGCACACCGATTCCAAGGTCTTTCGCGCACAAGGGCGGGGCGGGGTGGGAGTACGCGGCATTCAAACGAAATCAGAAGACGCGGTTGTCAAGGCGGTCTTTGCTCGCACACTCGACCATGTGCTTTTCTTTACCAACAGCGGCCGTGTTTACTCGGAGCGGGCTTATAATCTCCCTGAGGGCAGCCGCACCGCCAAAGGCGCCAATATCAATAATGTGTTGAATTTGCAGCCACGGGAGGTCGTCACCGCCCTGATACCAGTGGAAGATTTCGGTGATTCCGAATATATCGTGCTGTGCAGCAAGCGGGGTAAGGTCAAACGCATGCCCCTGAGTGAGTTCGAACGTGTACGTCCATCAGGTATCATCGCCGTCAATCTTGCCCCGGATGATGAGTTGGTACGGGTGAAACTGACAACCGGAACTCAGGATATCGTCATCGTCACAGCTAGAGGGAAGGCACTGCGCTTCCATGAAGACGCGCTCCGCCCCATGGGCCGCACCGCTGCCGGTGTCATGGGCATTCGTCTGCTCGACAATGATACGGTGGCCGGCATGGCAGCAGTCAGTGGTGATGAAGAATTGCTCGTCGTCACCGAAAAGGGGTGGGGTAAACGGGTTGAAGTGAGTGATCTGCCGGTCAAAGGGCGGTACACCCAAGGTGTTTGGATTACCGACAATTCGCGTCTTGAAGAAACCGGCCCTATCGTTGTCGCGCGTTCTGTACTGTCAAGCGATGATGTTACCTTTATGACGCTAAACGGTGTTGCCATGCGTACGCGAGTCGATGATATCAACCTGTTGGGTCGGAGTACACGCGGCGTGCGTTGTGTGCGTTTGCAACCTGGTGACGCTCTTGTATCGGCTGCCCGTGTGGTCGATATCAAGACCGAAGAGGAAGAAGAACAGGTTGAGCCCCAAAATGGTGACTTATCTGACATTGAAGCGCCTGTTGAATCTGTCGCCGATGTGGTGGAACCTCCCGCCGCAACTACTCTGTAAACGCTACCATGAGCATCAGCCATCTCTTCAAAGACCATCCTGGTCTGCAACTCGAGTTTTCTCCTGAGCTTGAGCCCCGGGTCATTGTAGAGACTGCTGTCGCCTTTGCCAATAGCGAAGGGGGGCAGATTGTCGTTGGAGCTAACGCCAATGGCCGTGTGATGGCTGGTCTTCAGGCGGAAGACGCCGATGAAATGGTTCGTTTGGCCATGGTCGATGTGCGTCCACCCCTGTTACTTGAAGTCGAACCCTACGAGTTGCCCCAGGGCACGGTGTTGGTTTTCAATGTGCCTCGTAGTAGCGACCTGCATTCGCTGGCCGATGGGCGGGTGTTGGCCCGGCGCGGCAGCGAGAATCAAGTCCTCAGCGGCCCTGCTCTCACTATCGCCGCCTCTGGCCGTAGCAGCGGTACCTTCGAGTTAGAGGAAGTGCCTGGTACCAGCTTCGACGACTTCGACTCTGAAGTGGTCGCAGAGTACTTTGAGCGCCGGCGAGAACGCTCGCCGCGGGCGCTGGTCGGTTCAACTTCAACGCTCCTGCAACAGATGGGCGCGCTTACAGCCAGTGGCACGGCTACGGCCTTGGGTATGGTGCTTTTTGGTGATGAACCTCAGATCTTTCTGCCTCAGTGCGGACTTACTTTTGTGAAATTTGCAGGCAGTGATCGCCGGGGTGAGCATGGGCAGATCGGCTATGGCCGTCGTGAAGATATTACCGGGCCCCTGGCGCGTGTGATCGAACGTGCCTGGCGCGTTGTCTGGGAAGAGATGTCGAAGCAATCGGTGGTTCGGGGCCTGGTGCGTGAGCAGGAGACCGAATATCCTGCTGTTGCCGTGCGCGAGGCGCTGGTCAATGCCGCCGCCCATCGCGACTATCGTATTAGCGGGCGCCGCATCGAAGTGCTGATGTTCAGAGATCGCTTGGAAGTGACCTCACCAGGTGGTTTGCCCGGTTACATCACCATCCAGAATATTGTGGACGAACATTACAGTCGTAATCCCCGCCTGGTCAATGGACTCATGCAGTGGGGTTATATCGAGGAGCTAGGGCTGGGTGTCGATAAGATGATCGAGGTGATGGTGGCAGAAGGTCACCCTCCTCCCGAATTCAAAGCCTCACCCCACGCCTTCTCTGTCACCTTGCGAAAAGGGCGCGAGGTGGGTCAGCCTGGTTTTGTGCCGCAGTGGGAGCACGACATGAACGAACGGCAAATGCAGGCATTGCAATTCGTTCAACAAAAAGGTCGGATCACCAACAGAGACTATCGAAATCTCTGCCCACATGTCAGCGCCGAAACCCTGCGCCTGGATCTCGTCGATCTCGTCGACAAAGGCGTTCTGCTCAAGATCGGCGAAAAGCGTGGGACTTATTATATTCTAAAACGCAAACCGACCGGCGGCTGACGACGACCACAGAGAACAAGCGAAAACGTAGTTGGTGTTGGGTTATTTGGGATAAACTTGGGATAAAGCTTCTTCAGGTTATGTCCCGATCCCCAATTTACATGAACGCATTGTGCCGACTTGGAGCTTGTCTCATCGCCCGACCGTAGGTCGTCATTCGCAGTGACACCGGTACAGCTATCAGGGACAAAGCCAACTTATCCCAAGTGATTTGGGATATGATTTGGGATAAGTTTGTTCTGTCTCGAAAATCAAAAGGCAAAAAAGCAAACTGCATAAGGAAAATGTGCCCTCTGTTTTGAAAATACCTGCTGTGAAAATCAAAAGGCAAAGTGCAAAAATCCAAAATCAAAAGTGTTGTCTGCCGTTCCGAAAGTAATTCCAACTAAGGACTGATAGTTTTCAAACCACTTTCATCGTTGTTCGTGTGCAGACGATCAGGGCGAGAAACTGACGATAGCTTGGGATATTTGGGATAAATTTGGGAAAAATCGACCACTTCTGAACTCAAGCCTTCAGTTTAGCTACAAGATCAATATACGCCTGCATGGCATCCCTCTGGCTCAAGCCTTGCTGTTTTTTGGTTCTCTGGGATTTCGCGTGATGCGGATTTTCCTCGCACGATATCTAGACGTTTAACACAACCAGCCACTAGGTGTGGGGGCATCATCGACTGAAATTCGTGATCGTCACGCGAA
>PIVW01000220.1 GCA_003353825.1 Chloroflexota bacterium | reverse complement strand
TCGCGTGATGCGGATTTTCCTCGCACGATATCTAGACGTTTAACACAACCAGCCACTAGGTGTGGGGGCATCATCGACTGAAATTCGTGATCGTCACGCGAAGTCCCAAAGAGCCATTCGTTTTTAACGAACTGTTTAACCTTATTGGGATTAATACGATCTGATTCCCTGCCCTTTGCTGTCAAAGCCCAGACGCCGCGACTTGAGTTTTCCAGAATGCCGTATTTTTTCAGGTAAGTTCGGGCCCACGCAAGGCGGTATTCGATTTCGGTTTGGCTGCTACGTTCCGGGTTATGAAGCAGCTCTAGTTGCTCAACTGTTAGCTCGACAAGTTCAGTTACCCTATTATAGATTTCCTCGATCGTGCCCGAACCACCAGGTGCTTTGAGCGCTTGGATGGTTGGATTCATTAACTGATCGTAGGTTGGTACTTTGGTCATGGCCAAATCGCTCATTGAACTTGTCTAGACTGCCTTCGCAATTGATTGAAATTCACCAGCCAAGGCCGGATACAACGCCTGATACCTGGGATAGATCCCCTGGTAGGCGTCAGATTGCGGGCCGGGTTGGGTATCGCCGGTGATTTGGATGGTGGCGTCGCAGGCAGTGCCAACGTCGGGATAGATTCCGGCGCCAACGGCGGCGAGGAGGGCTGCGCCGTATGCCGCACCCTCGGTTGTGTTCACTGTAACCAACTCAGCACCGAGAACATCCGCCATGATCTGCCGCCACAGGGAGCTTTTGGCGCCGCCGCCAGAAATACGCACCTGGTCGATGGCGCCGAGACCGGCGTTTTGGATCAGGGTGAAACTGTCCTTGATGCCGAAGGCAACACCTTCCAGCACGGCGCGGGTCATGTGCGCTCGCGTGTGGCGTATGGTCAGGCCCACAAACGCGCCTCGCGCCAGCGGGTCGGGATGAGGAGTGCGTTCGCCGGTCAGGTAAGGCAAAAAGAGCAAGCCCTCGCTGCCAGGCGGGATATCGGCCGCTTCGCTGACCAACTCATCGAAACCGACGTCGGGCGCAAGCGTATCGCGATACCATTGCAAGCTACCGGCGGCGCTGAGCATAACGCCCATAAAGTGCCAGTGGCCGGGCACCGAATGACAAAAGGCGTGAAGCCTGCCCTCGGGTTGAATCAAAGGTGTTTCAGTGGTTGCAAAGACCACGCCCGAGGTACCCAAAGTCAGGGCGACGATGCCGAGTTTTACGGCTCCGACACCCGTTGCCTGCGCCGCCTGGTCTCCCCCTCCCCCCACTACCGGCGTATTCTCGGCCAGTCCTGTGAGTGCCGCCGCTGTGGCGTTCACTCGACCACCGATCTCGGGTCCCTCGTAGGTCGGGGGCAGCAGGGCAGCAGGGATATCGAGAGCGCTCACGACCTCATCCGACCAGGTGCGGGTTTTCAGATCAAATAATTGCGTGCCCGAACCGCCGGCCTTGTCCATGCCGAAGGCGCCGGTGAGCTTGTAGCGTATGTAGTCTTTGGGCAACAAAATATGCTTGGTTTGTGCCCAGGCCTCAGGTTCATTCTCCTGCATCCACAAGATCTTGGGGGCGGTAAAGCCGGTGAGAGCGTCGTTGCCCGTGATCTGGATCAGGCGCTCTTTGCCCAGGCGCGCCCGCATGGTATCGCATTGATGGCCGGTACGCTGGTCGTTCCAGAGGATGGCCGGACGCAGCACCTCACCCTTCTCGTCCAATAACACCAATCCATGCATCTGCCCGGTCAGTCCAATACCGGCGATCTGGGCCGCACGGATGCCAGTATCCGCCAACACCTGGCGAATGCTTTTCTGGATTCCGTCCCACCACGCAGCCGGATCCTGTTCTGACCACAGTGCCTGCGGCGTGGATAAGGTCAGGGGATGGTTGGCGCTGCCCACAACCTTACCCGCTCCTGTAATCAGTAAGGCTTTGGCTCCGGTCGTAGAGACATCAAGCCCTAGTAGATAGATCAAGTCTGCCATTGTTCAGATCCTTGCTGGTGAGCCTTGTCTAAGCATCTGTTGCCGCTACCATTTCGCCTTGTTGATAATCGACATGCTGTGGCACGACGTGACTCCAGAGGATGTAAATCAACGTCGAGAAAAGCAGGACAACGAATCCGAGCGTGTAAAGTCGCATCTCCCAGGGTTGAAACAGACCGAGGATGCCGACAATTATGCCGCCAATGACCACACGCATGATGTTATCGTAGAGCTTGCGGTTGATCAAATCGTTGAACGCCCTGACCGCCATGGTAATAACAGCAATGTACGTAAAAAGGATCGCCACAAAAATAAGCACAAAGGGAATGGCAGCCATCAAAACATTGCTTGCTAACTGCTCCTCCGACGCTATCGAGGGCATAGCGCGCCAGGCAATGGCGCCAATGACTAGAAATACGAGGGCGATGATGAGAAGTGTCTTCGGTACTTTGGGGCGTCGCATAGGCAATGTTCCTGTTTGGTGGAAGTGTTGTGACGATGGACGAAAGACCATGGAAGATGAAGGAATTCGCTGTAAAATCTGAAACAATCTTCAACGGTCTATCGTCATTTACAAAACTGTTCAGGAGACCTTTCTTTCAGTATTTGATATCGACATGTCTGCCGGTGTCTGAGGATACGCCAATGGCATCACAGACGACAGAGCAGCGATAGCCATCTTCGAAGGTAGCGCCATGGGGACCCACTTCCTTGTCATTGGCAATGGCATCGAGCAGATGCGTGATCTCGTGTATAAAGGTGTGTTCCCAGCCGATGATGTGTCCTTGCGGCCACCAGTTTTCCCACCAGGGATGCTCGGGTTCGCTGACAAGTACTTGGTGAAAGCCCTGTGTGACCGAGGGATCCTCACCCACCCAGAACACTTCCAATTCATTCATGCGTTCCAGATTAAAACGAATACTACCTTTCTCGCCGTTGATTTCGAAGGTGTTGGCATTCTTGTGGCCGGCCGCATAACGACTGCACTCCAACGTACCGATAGCGCCATTTTCAAATTCCATGGCCGCAGCAAAGGCATCATCAACTGTCACAATCCCGGTACCACCCTCTTCCCGGTCACGCTCGCGAATGAAGGTCGTGGTCAGGCCGGTGACGCTTTTCATATCACCGATCAGGTAATGGGCGAGGTCGATGATGTGTGCACCCAGGTCACCTAGGGCGCCACTGCCGGCAGCATCTTTATCCAAGCGCCAGATCATCGGCGTGCCAAAGTGTGGCATAATCCACTCTTGCAGGTACGATGCCCGGAAGTGGTAGATACGGCCTAGTTTGCCTTCATCTATCAGGTTGCGAATGAGTCGGACTGCCGGCACAAAGCGATAGTTAAATGCCACCATGTTCTTGACCCCGGCTTGTTCAACAGCATCCCACATATCCTTCGATTCCGCTGCTGATCGACCTAGTGGTTTTTCGCAGAGAACGTGTTTGCCCAGTTCTGCGGCGATAATGCAGGGTTCGGCATGGAGGTTGTTGGGGCCGCCGTTATCCAGCAACTGTATATCGTCATCCTCGACCATCGCCCGCCAGGAGGTATAGTATTTCTCATACCCGAAGCGGTCGGCGGCGGCAGAGACAGCAGCTTCATTACGCCCGGAAATCGCCACCATTTTGGGGACAGCGGGGGGGGGGTACATCATGTAGGGGATGGTTCTGAAGGCATTGCTGTGAGCCTTTCCCATAAATGCGTAACCGAGCATGCCGACGCCGATCTCAGGCACATCGCCCTCGCTCTTGGCGGCTGCCATGCTTGTGAATCCTGTATCCTTGCTCATGCTTATATCTCCTTTGATTAGTTCCGTTCCACGTATTCTTGCGGGCTGATCTGACCTGAATCATCGTCATCATCCGAGGCAAAGGCAGCGTCGAAAGCGACAAAGGCGGGAGCGAAATCCAGTTTGCGTGTAAATGCACATGATTCGGTAGCGCCATGCTCCCGGTCCATTCGGGCATCTTCCCACTCAATCGAGAGCGGTCCACTGTAACCAATGTCGTTCAGGGCGCGAATAACCTCTTCGAAATCGATAGAACCTCGCCCAACCGAGCGGAAGTCCCAGAAACGGCGCGAGTCGCCAAAATTGAGGTGACCACCAAATACGCCCGCTTCCGCCGGTCCCGATGACCAATACACATCTTTCATGTGGACATGGAAGATTCGGTCGGCGAATTTGCGAATGAAGCCCACATAGTCGACGCCTTGATAGCCGAAATGGCTGGGGTCGTAATTGAAACCAAATGCCGGGTGCCCATCCAGGGCCTTAAGGGCGTTTTCTGAACTGGCAATGTCGAATGCGATCTCGGTGGGATGGACTTCCAGGGCGAACTGAACACCAACCTCCTGGAAGACATCGAGGATGGGTGTCCACAGGTCGGCAAACAGTGCCAGGCCGTCCTCTAGATAGTTGGGTGGATTCGGGGGGAAGGAATAGACCATGTGCCAAATCGGGCTCCCGGTAAAGCCGGGTACGACGCCAACACCAAACGCTGCTGCAGCACGGGCGGTGTTCTTCATTTCTTCAGCCGCCCGTGCCCGTACGCCATCTTCTGTGCCATCACCCCAAATGCGAGGTGGCAAAATGCTCTCGTGCCGTCCATCGATGCGATCGCAGACAGCCTGACCGACAAGATGATTGCTGATTGCATGGCATTGCAGCTCATATTTATTGAGGATGTCCCAGCGTGACTGAATATAGCTATCATCTTCAAGGGCCTTATCCACCTCAAAGTGGTCACCCCAGCAGGCGATCTCGACGCCATCATAGCCCATTTCCTTGACTTTGGCGCAGAGTGTTTCAAAAGGTAGGTCGGCCCATTGGCCGCTAAACAACGTGACTGGTCTTGCCATGATTTGTGCTCCTAGTTTGTCCAGATTTTGTGTGATTGAAATTTAAGTGACAGGTGTTGGATAATCGGCGTGTAGGGAGAATATAATGAATCCGCCCCTTCAAACCGGCTGATCCTAAAGGTCGGACGCAGGGCTATCCGCGGGCTCAAAAAAAACCTCGTGTGGTAACCCAAAAAACACTGCCAGGCGGTCGATGTGCTCTACCGTCAATCTTCGCTTGCCATTGAGCACATCAGATACGATGGACTTTGCTTTGAAAATCGGTATCAAATCCTTCTGCTTAAGATCGTGCAGCGCCATGAGGCCTTTGACTAATGCCACGCCACGTAATTCATAAGCCCTCACATCCTCTGTTCGTGATTCAAAATCAAAGACCAGCGTGCCCAGTAGATGGAGATAATCTTGCTCTGCTGCCGAAAGTTCGCCTTTATCGAGCAGGCGATCGATTTCAATCTCGTTGTCTTCATAGTCGGACTCTGTTGCTATCGGACGGGGCAGAAAGCTCAACATTAAATCAGCATAGGTCTGATCATTCGTACCACGGATCATTTTTCCATTGTTCCTTATCGTATTCAGAATGGGTTAGGATCGAACGAATGTATACGCACTGCTCTGGATCATTATTTTGCTGAAAAGGCCTAAAGCAACTGTTTGAGGAACTTCAAACCATCCACTGCCAGTGCGTCCTGCGTTGGCGCCAGCGGTCGCCAGATGGCTGCGGCCTTGGCGATGCTCTTGACCTTGGTAGTAAAGGATTCGATCACTACCGGGCCATCGTAGTTGACATCTCGTAATGCAGTGGCAACCTCATCCCAGTCGATGGTGCCAGAACCGGGTGAGCCGCGGTCGCTACCACAAGAATGAACATGCTTGAGACGTGGTCCCGCGGCGCGAATGGCATCACCAAGCGATTTCTCCTCGATGTTCATGTGGAAGGTATCGAGCAGAATCTGGCAGGCCGGGTTGTCCACACGATCTACCACCTCGATAGCTTGACTGGCCAGATTGATGAAGCTGGTCTCAAAACGATTCAAGGGTTCGACACACAGCGTAACGCCATGGTCAGCGGCATACGCCGATAAATCGGATAACGTTGCCACCAGGAGATCGGTATCTCTGGCCCGCTCTTCAGCGGTCATCTGCCAGGTGCGACCCACAGCAGAATAAATGGGCCCGACCAGGTTCGTGCCCCCCAGCGTTTGCGTGGCAACGATCGCTTGGCGCATATAATCGTAACCGTTGGCCCGAATGGCAGGATCGGGATGAATCAGATCTCGGTCTTCGCCAACGGCAGCGCAGGTGCTAACACCCAACCCATAATCGGCGATGATCGCCGCCCCTTCATCGTGGTCGAGATCATCTATAGATTCCAGGCCGATCTCGATAGTTTCAAAGCCCATGTCGGCGACTTTGGGTGCTAGTTTTTTCAGCTCTTCCGTGGTAATGGGTGCTGACCACACCCAGACATTGACACCAAATTTCATGGTCTGTTCCTCTCCTTAAGGGTACTAATTGATACGTTTTCCGCCGTTATCAAAATAGTGAAGGCGATCGGTCAAGATATTGAAACGAATGGTATCGCGCATGCGTATGCGTGAAATACCGGGAATGAGACTTAGTAATGTCTGTTCTCCAGAACGAATATGCAGAACCGTTTCCACGCCGAGCGGTTCTGTCAATTTGATCTCACCGGAAAACTGTCCATCCTCTGCAGGCAGAATGTCCTCAGGCCGTATACCAATCTGCACCTTTTCCGGCAACTCCGGAGTCACCGGACATGGTATTTGCAGCTCACTGTTGGCGACTTGTAAGGTGCCATTCTGTTTGATGGCGTCATAAAGATTGATACGTGGCGATCCCACCAAAGTGGCGACAAAAGTGGTGGCTGGACGGTCGTAGATATCGATCGGGGTTCCCACTTGGATGATACGCCCTTCATCCAATACACCGATGCGGTCAGCCATGGTCAATGCCTCGACCTGGTCGTGTGTGACAAAGAGCGTGGTATTGCCCTGAGTCTTCTGCATGTGCTGTAGTTCGACTCGCAATGCCTCACGTAGCTTGGCATCGAGATTCGACAGGGGCTCATCCATGAGAAAGATACGGGGCTCGCGCACAATGGCTCGTCCGATAGCAACACGCTGCATTTCGCCGCCCGACAATCGTGCCGTTTTTCGGTCTAAGAGATGACTGATGTGCAAAATCTCAGCGGCATGTCCCACCTTCTCTTCGATCTCGGCCTTCGATGTCTTACGCATGGGTGAGCGTAGGGGGAAGGCCAGGTTATCAAATACTGTCATGGTGGGGTAGAGCGAATACTGCTGGAACACAAAGGCCACATCCCTATCGGCGGGCGTCCAATCGTTAACCAATTCGCCATCAAAATAGACGTCGCCCTCATTCTGTCGTAAAAGAGCAGAGATGACACGGAGCGTAGTGGTCTTGCCGGCGCCGGTGGGCCCCAGGAGCACAAAAAACTCCTGGTCTCGCACCATGAACGAAACATCGGCGAGGGCGGTAATATTTTTAAATTTTTTGGTGACGTTTTTTAGCTCTACACTGCTCATTGAAGCACCTCTCGACTGATTGCCTGTTCGCTACTAGGGTCGAAGAACCGCATCATGTCGGAATCGATATCAAAGCGAGCTTTAGTGCCGATGGGATTGTTGGCCATGCGATCGGTGCGTATGTGAACGATGTCTTCTTCACCGCCTGTCTCACCGACACTGATGTGCAGCATCTTGTGTGAGCCGTGCATATCCATGGCATAGACCACACCGCGATTGGTGGCGTCGTCAGAAATACTTGCCGATTCTGGCCGGAAACCGATTAGCACCTCTCCAGAACCGTTCAGCGCACTCGGCAACGTATTTTTGTAGCTTTCGGGTATGGGCACTGCCTTATCCCCACCTTCGATATGCACCTGGCTGTCATCGACATGGCCCTTGATTAGATTCATGCCAGGACTACCGATGAATTTGGCAACGAACAAGTTCGCCGGATCGTAGTAAACGTCCGCCGGTGAACCCACTTGCTGAACCTCGGCATCAGACATGACCACAATGCGGTCGCTTAAGGCCATAGCCTCTACCTGATCGTGTGTGACATAGACAGTGGTGGCGTGTTGGGCCATGTGCAACTGCTTGATTTCTGCCCGCATCACCTCGCGCAATTCTGCGTCAAGCGCCCCCAAGGGTTCATCCATGAGGTAGGCCGCCGGCCGGCGTACAAGAGCTCGAGCCAGGGCAACACGTTGTTTGTCACCACCACTCAACTTGCCAGGCCTCATTTTCAGAAGATGCCCAATGCGCAGGACATCGACAACCTCGGACACGCGTTGTTCGATAACATCCTTTTTCTCACCCTCGGCACGAAGCGGGAAGGCGATGTTGTCGTATACACTAATGTGCGGATACAGAGCGTAGAATTGAAAGACAAAGGCAATATCCCGATTGCTGGGATGGCGCCAGGTCACATTCTTGCCGTTCAACAGGATCTTGCCGGTTGTTACCGACTCAAGCCCTGAGATCATGCGCAAAGTTGTGGTTTTACCACAGCCCGAGGGCCCGAGCAAGCAGACGAATTCCCCATCAGCGATGGTCAAATCCATCGGCTTGACGGCATATTCCTCGCCAAATATTTTTTCAACCTGCTGTAATTCTATCGTTGCCATAGGGTTAGTTTTGGAGTGGAAAGGTGACAGGGTGACAAGGTGACTGGGTGAGATAAGCTGCTTAGGCTGGTACGACTCCCTTGTTCCTTGTCTACTGTTCCCTTTACTGGCGAATCGCGCCAAATGTGACACCGCGCAGTAAGTAATTTCGTAGGAGGAAGACGACGATAACTACCGGGATGAGGAAGCCCAAGCTACCGGCAGCAATGGCCGACCATTCGATGCCACCTCGGCCCTGCATGGTGGCGATGCTGGGAGGGGCGGTGCGGGCGGTGTCGCTGGTCAACATCAGGGCAAAGGCGTATTCGTTCCAAGCAAAAATGAGACAGAATACGGCAGTGGCAGCGATACCGGTCATCGCCTGCGGCAATACGATCTTGAAGAAAGCTTGCATACGGGTATAGCCATCGACCAGCGCCGCCTCTTCGTATTCGATCGGGATCTCGTCGATAAAGCCCTTGAGCAGCCAAACCGAGAGGGAAAGGTTGAACACCGTGTACAGCATGATCATGCCGATGTGCGTATCGTGCATGCCAAGCTGCCGGTACATGATGAACAAGGGGATGGTCACCACCACGGCGGGAAGCATGCGCGTGCTAAGGATAAAAAACATCAGGTCATCTTTGCCGGGCACGTCGAAA
>PIVW01000766.1 GCA_003353825.1 Chloroflexota bacterium | reverse complement strand
TTGCCACGCCAGCCGCAACAGTAATTGTCACTGGACGTATGCGCCATGTCTCATCCAATGCTTTGCGGTCTGCTACTGCAAAATAGAGCGCTAATTGCTGAACATCTGTAATCGTAGTGGCAACAGTTAAGGTGAAGGTAGGCGGCAAGGTTGAGCATACCGCTGCTGATGGAAACGGGCCGGTAAACGCTTTGGATACTGCGTTGCGAAAGGCTCTGGTTAGCTTCTATCCGCAACTGGGTGAAGTCAAGCTGCTCGACTATAAGGTCCGGGTGTTGCCGGCTGGCAAAGGGACAGAATCGGTTACTCGCGTTCTGGTCGAGTCGGGAGATCAGGACGGACGCTGGGGCACGGTCGGTGTCAGCAGCAATATCATCGATGCTTCCTATAATGCTCTCGCCGACGCGCTGACTTATAAACTCTATAAGGACAATCTGTAGCCTGACGAATATCGACGACAGCGCTTCAGAGGTATCAAATTGAGACCGGCACCCACTTGTGGGCCCCGGTCTTTTTTTTTAACAATCTGAGCCTCTTGCAAAAGTCTTGACCTGACGTGAGTGTAGTTCAGCCAAGCAGGGGCAAGGTCACTTTTTTTCACGATAAACATTTACGCAGCCATTTTCGGGGTCGATATTTCCGGTTTTAGGCGGACTGCTCCCTTTGGGGCGCTTTTTGCTCTTTGATAATCAGCAACCAGTGACTTTGAGTAACTGGTCGGCAAATAATGCGATGATGCCGAACATCAGATGCATCATGACCTTGTCGGGCCCGCGAACCTGGATGCAGCGACCACCAAGCTCATCCTTGACCCGGCCATTGCATCGTTCGACACTCGTTCGTTCGTTGTAACGAACAGCTTCATGCGGAGCCTTAGGGACAATCTCCTTGCCGCGCGGGTTTCTATCAATAATCGGCACATGGTTAAGCTCTTTGCTTTGTTCCCAGATCTGTGCGGCATCATAGGCGGCATCCATCAGATCATAACAGTAGGCAACTTTGCTGCTCGTCAGTTTCATCAACGGAATGGCGACCTGGCTGTCATGCACAGAAGCTGAAGTCAGCACTGCGCTTAATGGTAGACCGAAGTCATTTACATCCAGGTGTAGCTTATATCCGTTCCAGGACTCTTTGAAGCCCTTGGCGTTCTTTTTGGTTCCGCGATCACAGACTACCGGGAGCAGGGCGATGGCCTCTTCTGCCGACTGGCTGCGTTGAACCTCAAGACGCTTCGGTTCTGCGGGTGGTCTTTTCTCCCCCTTGGCCGGACGCCCTCTCTTCATTGGGCCCTTGAGTGGTTTGATTTTCTTTGCCGGTTTCTCCCGGCCAATGATCGCCGTGGAGTCGCGACTGACGTGACCAATCAATTCGGAACTCAAATGCTCGTCGATCAATGAATCATGCACCAGTGTTCCCAAGCCCGCTGCGGCGCACTCGGCAAAGGCGCGAGAGAATGTCGATTCGGAGGGAACATCTTGCCGTTTTACGAACCCGCAGATCATCCGCAGGTTCGGCGTGCTCAGTAATTCGTTTCGCAAAGCCCTGGTATGCTGATACCTCAGAACCGCCTTGGCGATAAAGGCTCTGGCGATTGCTTCACGCTCTTTGATCGGTCGCCCAAGCCATTGTCGCTTGGCACTGACCGGGACGTGTTTTTCGATCTGAACCAGCTCAAGGATCTTGACCAGACGCTTCTCCGGTTCCGTAAACGGAAGAGGGAGGCACTCGTCAAGATGGGGAAACAGGCTTTGCTGTACTGTTTCCATTAACCATGATATTTTATCTTTGAGCTTCATCGGTATCCTCCTGTCTATTATTTGGCGTCGTAACCTAATAATATCAGATAGTTACCTTTGGAGCTCGTTTTTTATCTAGCTCCGCTCAGTATATTCAGAATATGGAATGTACTTTTGCAAGAGGCTCTAGTGAAACAATTTATCAATTGGCGGAGGGACAGATGGACCTTAATGAGCTCAAAGCACTATTAAATGATCCGGCAAGAATCTGTAGCTTGAGTACTGTCGATGCCCAGGGCAAACCGAACTGTGCGCTTTTCGGCTCAACCCGACTGGACAACAGGCGGGTCGTTATTGGCATGGGGAACAACCGCTCTATGGTCAACCTGCTCCAAAATCCTCAAGCGAACCTGTTGGTCTTCGTCCCCGGTGCTAACGCACTTGCTTTCCGCGGCCTTCGTTTGTCGCTACAATTAGAATCGAACAAACATGAA
>PIVW01001563.1 GCA_003353825.1 Chloroflexota bacterium | reverse complement strand
CGATCACACTATTTCTTACGCAGCCGTGATCTCGTCTTTAGGAAATCCGTGTAATGGCTCGTACGCCTCCCCGGACTTCAACATGCTCAACAACATAACTGCCAGCTTGCGGGCCACTGCTACTCTTGCTCGTTTCTTGGCGTTTTTGCCTCCACGGGAACAGATACGCTCGCCGCTTCGCCGCAAATCGCTGTCTGGACCGAAAGGCCCCAAAATATAGTGAGAGCATTGAACCAACATATTGCGCAAATACCTGCTACCGGCTTTGGTAATCGGTAGCTGTGGGTCACTCTGGCCAGTCTGGCTCCGCCGCGGCACTAATCCCAAGTATGAACCTACGTCTCGAGTGTGATCAAAACGCCATGGGTCTCCGATTGTCAGCACAAAGGTCAATGAAGTGATTGGCCCCACACCAGAGACCGTTTGTAACAGCATTGCCTGAGGATACTGTTCTTGTCCGATACGTTGGATCTCCTGACCATAGGCTTGGATCTGTATGGTGAGTTGATCTACTGTTTGGAGGATCGGTTCCAAAACCGGC
>PIVW01000765.1 GCA_003353825.1 Chloroflexota bacterium | reverse complement strand
TGAAGAAAGCTCTTTGTGGCAGACTCGTGACCAAATTCACCCCACAACAGGGCAAATATCGAACAAAAATAGGGATGAATGCCTTGAAAACGATCAATTTTTGACACTTTCTCCCCACCAAATTGTCTGTTTTGGCGCCGTAACGAAATTGGCGAAGGGATTAAGTGTGGGATGTATTTGTACAGCGTTCAAGATGTGAGAACAATCCGCTCATCAATTACTGTATCGGCGTAGATGAGAGGCCCTTCCGTGGCAGGAGTTTTTTTATGTAATTCATAGGGTATGAAGTACATATTGATATTATTTCGCATAAAAAATTACTGATGCTTTCAAATCTCCCTATTGACAATATGCGTAATTGCGAGTACAATGTTTGACAAAGAGCTGTTTGTTCTGCTCTTTAGTTAGAACTATAAGAGTTGTTGAGGTCAATTTATATAGAAAATGACACGCACACGAATATTAGTTCGATTTCAGGGAAATAGCAAAGGCAGTAAGATATGCTCTGGTGACCTTGTATTTCAGGGTAAGGCAAGGCTTTGCGCCTGCCAACTGGGGGCAACTGCCTGGTGATACACGACCCCATATCGTCGTCTAGAAAGGTCGGAACGCGCCCTCTTAGGACCGAGAATTTAGTAACATGCGGAAATTTCCCACCACTTCGGGGGGCAATTCAGTAAGTTATTCTGTCCTAAGTCCTTTCTTTCTGGTGGTGACCGGAAAGAAGGCCATGTACAAGGGTGACGGAACGATCAACGGCGGAGGCTATTACGGCTTTATGCTCAGCGTCATTGATGAAGAACTGACACCTGGCACCGAAATCGACATCTTCCGCATTAAGATCTGGGATAAGGATGACGGCGATGCAGTCGTCTACGATAATCTGACGAACGCGTCAGGGGACGCCGATCCCGATCCGACGACCGCGATTGGAGGCGGTAACATTAAGATTCACGACAACTAAGTAACTGCAACCACAAACCGGGATTCGCCCTGTTTGTATTAAATGCCTTAACACCGTCTAAAATCTGTCCCTAAAATCCCCATACCAGCATACCTGGCTAAAGCAGGCCCCACGCCTTTAACCCGTTTTAGCCGGGTTGTCATAACTGCTGTCTGCCCTCCGTCCTCTGCCCACCCAGCCCCATCATCAAAGATAGCCACTCATGGACACACCATCAGTCTACATCCCCATCGACCGGCGGCACGCCCTGGCACAGGGAGAAGACCTGCCGGATCGCACAAGCGGTGCAGTTCTTTTTGCAGATATATCCGGCTTTACACCGCTAACTGAGGCCCTCGCTCTTGAGCTGGGGCCTCGGCGCGGCGCCGAAGAGCTGACCGTTCATCTCAACAACGTCTACAATGCCTTGATCGATGAGTTACACCGCCAGGGCGGCAGTGTCATCGGCTTTAGCGGGGATGCCATTACCTGTTGGTTGGACGGCGATGACGGACGCCGCGCTATCACAGCCGCACTGGCCATGCAGGCCGCTATGGGGCAATTCGAAAGAATCGAAACCCACCTGGGCCGGGTTATCTCTCTGGGCATGAAGGTCGCCGTTGCCGTTGGCCCTGTACGCCGCTTTGTTGTAGGCGACCCCACCTATGTTGTCCGCGATGTTATGGCAAGCCAGACTCTCGCCCGCATGGCGGACGCCGAACACCAGGCAGAACGAGGCGACATAATTGTTGATAGGGCTGCGGCTGAGGCGCTGGGCGAAGCCTTGCACGTGGCAGAGTGGCGAGAGGATGAGGAGAGTGGCGAGCGCTTTGCCGCCATCACGGCCCTAGATATGGATGTAGCGGACAGGCCGTGGCCCGATCTGGCGGATGATGCCCTCACTGATGAAGATGCCGAGGGCTGGCTTCTGCCCCCCGTCTACCAACGTCTGCAAAAAGGCCTCGGTGAATTCCTGGCGGAGTTGCGCCCGGCTGTGGCCCTTTTCCTCAGGTTCGGTGGCATCGACTACGATGAAGACCCCGACGCTCCCGCCAAGCTAGACCTCTTCATCCGTGAAGTAGCACATATCCTCAGCCGCTTCGATGGTAGCCTTATCCAACTTACTGTTGGCGACAAAGGCAGCTATCTTTATGCCGCTTTTGGCGCCCCTGTCGCCCACGAGGACGATGCCGTTCGCGCAGCTTCGGCGGCGCTCGATATCATAAATCTGCCCACCAGATTGCCATTCCTGGATGACATGCAGATCGGCATCACGTCCGGACGCCT
>PIVW01001562.1 GCA_003353825.1 Chloroflexota bacterium | reverse complement strand
TTGCTGAGTGCTGTGAGAAGCTTGGAGCGAATTCAACAGATGCGTAGATATGGAGATGGAAATACTGTCACCATCCCGGGGGAGGGGGGTACTTGGTCCTGAGACTGACGGGGGTGCTCAGCCCAGAGCCTTGGACCCAACCCCGTAAATGTAGCGGACATTTCGATTTTCCATACCCGTAATTGTAGCATCCCTTAAAAATTCTACTAAAAAATATACCCTGCAATTGTAGCAACCAATTGAAATGTCACCCTGTAATTGTAGCATCATCATCATAGTAAACCCTGTAACTGTAGCACCTGTCTGAAAAAACGCTGGATGCTGTTTGACAAAAGAGGGGAAAAGGGGGAAACAGCACCCATAGTTGTAGCAGGAATTTAAGTCAACGAAAAATATCACCCGTAAATGTAGCATTCTTTGCGAAACAGACCCGAAAATGTAGCAAAAATAGGCAAAAATCGTGTTTTGGACACCCGGAAATGTTCACCAAATCGCTGAAAACATACCCCGAACGGGCGGAGCATCCCCGTCAGCTCCATGTA
>PIVW01001561.1 GCA_003353825.1 Chloroflexota bacterium | reverse complement strand
GTCGCAAACCCAATCGGCCGGTAAATCTCTCCATCTATCCCTCACACTACCTTGCAGGTCGCATGCGTCTGGGCGGGAAGGTCTATACAGTGGCGCTGGTGGATGGCGATTATGACGGACATTTTCGTTCGCTCGTCTCCCTGCCGGTAAAAAGTGTGTTTCGCCTGAGGGCGGACATGTTTGCGATCGACAGCAATCGTGATGGAGAATTCGACTGGCCACTGTCGCCGGGCTCTGAAGTGATGCCATTGGGAAGATTGATTTGCCTCGACAATACTTATTATACCGTTACGGTGAGCCCGGACGATCGAAACCTAACTCTGGATGCTGTTGAGCCAGCCATGGGACAGCTCGCTATTGCACCTGCGCATGCCAGCATGGATCTTCACCTTTGGTCCGATGCAGCCGGGCAGACACTTCGTGCAGTCAATGCGGTGGACTTGCCCGCAGGTGCGTACCAAACCGTTGATGCTACACTGATCTTGCGTGATTCCGAACACAATGAGTGGCGCTATGTCATGGTCAAGGGCGAGCCGGGCTCGCT
>PIVW01001560.1 GCA_003353825.1 Chloroflexota bacterium | reverse complement strand
GAACGCACTTTTGGCTGGCTTGGCAACTATCGCCGCCTCAGCAAGGAGTATGAAATCTTACCTAAAACAAGCGAAGCCAGGATATATGCGGCAATGATTCACATCATGACTCGACGACTTGCCTGCTCAACCATAATTCGGGCGCCGTAAAACCATTTTTCAAACTTTCTTACTTCAGGAGCTTTCGCCGCTTCGGGGTAAGATTTTGAGATTAATGGGTACAAAAACCCCACATTGCCAACAATGAATAATACTTTCTCGACCGCACTCCCGCTAGATTATTGTGAGCAAGTTCGTTGCCTATGCTATCATATCTGCTAGCGTTAACATGAACACAAGTCTGCTAGCGTTAACATGAACACAAGGCGCTAGCAATTGTTCCCAGACTGCGCTGAGAAAATGAGGCCCCGTTGGGGCAGGTAGCAAGTAGCAAGTAGCAGGTCGCAGGTACAACTTCGCTTGCAGACAAGGTTGAACTTGCCACTTGCAACGTGCCACTTGCCACACACATCGACAAAAAACTGTCGATGATTTTGCGTAAGCGC
>PIVW01001559.1 GCA_003353825.1 Chloroflexota bacterium | reverse complement strand
ATGGGAGATCATAACACAATTTGCGCCGGGATCGATATCGGGGATCGCTACTGCCAGATTGCAGTGTTGGATTTGGAGGGTGAAGTGACTGAGATGAGCCGTGTCCGCACAACGCCAGCGGCGTTCAAGCGATACTTTCAGGGCAAATCGCCGATGCGAGTGGCCATGGAGGTTGGAACCCACTCGCCTTGGTTGGTCCAATTAATTAATGCTCTCGGTCACGAAGCACTGGTGGGCAATGCGTGCAAACTACGCCTAATCCATAGGAATAATCAGAAAAGCGACGAGGTCGATGCTGAACTTCTAGCTCGTCTATGTCGCTTCGACCCACAGCTGCTCTACCCTATTTGCCACAAGGGGAATGAGGCGCGGACTGCCTGGGCAGTATTGCGTTCGCGAGAGGCGCTGGTCAGATCGCGTACTGCGCTGATCAACCATGCTCGTGGAGTCGTAAAACCGACTGGCCATCGTTTGCCAAAGTGTTCCTCTCGCTATTTTAGCAAACTCAAGGATGATTTGCCCGATCCTCTGAAGCCGGTTTTGGAA
>PIVW01001558.1 GCA_003353825.1 Chloroflexota bacterium | reverse complement strand
AGTACGAGGAAGATATAGATAACTTTGACGGCTGCTATCTGCCCGATGAACGTATCGTGTTTTCCTCGACAGCCTCATATACCGGAGGGCCCTGCTGGCACGGCAAAGAAAGGGCATGCAGTATCTACCTTATGGACGCAGATGGCGGCAACATGCGGCAGTTGTGCTTTGACCAGGACCTCGACCTTCACCCCGCTGTACTACCAACAGGGCAAGTGATATTCAGTCGTTGGGACTACACAGGGCCTATGCATATCTATCTACGTCCTTTGATGGTGATGAATCCGGACGGCACCGGCCAGAGGGCGATTTATGGAAGCAATTCGTATTGGCCGAACGCACTTTACTACCCACGAGGAATACCCGGTTCACCAAACAAAATTGTGGCTATTATCGCAGGCTATCATGGAGTGCCGCGAATGGGCGAATTGGGAATATTTGATATTACCAAGGGCTGGTATCAGGCCGATGGCGTTGTCCAGCGAATTCTTGGCCGTGGCAAGCCTGTCAAGACGGTCATTCGCGATAATCTCGTCGATAAATCCT
>PIVW01000219.1 GCA_003353825.1 Chloroflexota bacterium | reverse complement strand
GCCGCCGCCGCCGCTGTAGTAGACCTGCCGGCCGAAGCTGTGTTGCACAATGGGTTTAGTGCGACTGCGCGTTGTGTAGTGCGTGCCGGTGGCGCGGCGTTCGGACCCGGCGGTCACATAGAGGCTGCCGGCCAGGATCACAACCGGCTGGCCGTAATCGTCCTCCCGGATTAGCCCGGCGTAGGGCAGGATGCGTTCGTACAGGGCACCATCGTTGCCGCAGGTCGCACGCAGACGCTGCAAAAAGTCTCGCTCCGGTTGATGTTGCAAGGCCCGGCGCAGGGCGGAAGGAGAGCGCCCGCTCTGCTCCTTCAGGTATTTGATAAACTCCTTCTCCCCTTTTTCCGACCAGCTATCTAGCTCCAGCAGCGGGATTTCCGGCTTCTTGTTCTTTGTTCCGACTAAACCCAGCACCGCCGCTTGCGCCCGCACAGCATGATGATCCAGCAGACCTTCGTATACATGGCCGATCTGCTCCACATCCAGGGCTCGAAAACTGAGACGCCGGGCCTGCTTCCCTCCGCCAGGGACATCCATCTCCAACATCTGCAAGGCATCCAGCAGATGCAGAACAGTGCGGTTGTGGATGCGAAGGGGTGCATGGCCATTCGCCTCTACATTTCGCCCTTCCAGGAAAGGAAAACGGTCGGGATCAAACAGGCTACCGCCGTAGGCGGGCAGTTGCAGGCGGTCGTGGTGGATGCCGCCATGCACTGCCCGGAAAGTGGCAGTTAATCGTCCCCAGGCATCATAGCGTCGCTCCAGCAACTCCTCCCCGGCCTGATCCGCCACCTCATGCAATTGTCCTCTCAGGGTGGAGATAGCGTAACACTGGTTGTAGATAGGGTCATCCAGCAGCAGCAAGCCCCGTTCTTCCGCCGACAGCAAGAACACCATGCGCATCATCACCGTCACCGCTGCTTCATAAAGCTGCTCGTCGGAGACATGTTGCAAGAGCGCCCGGCCTTGGTCCTGATCAGCCACGTCGATGGCCTGCACCAGCAACTCCACCGCCCGGCGCACCTGTCGTCCCAGTTGGTCAGTGACCTCCTGCTGATCATCAGCGCTCTCGCACAGCAGCGCCTCCAGGGTCTCGTCGTCGGGCACGCCGAAGAAACGGTGAGCGCCTAAAAGACTGCTAAAAGCCCGCAGTGTAAGCGGCTCTTCCAGCCAAAGTTCCGCATACCAGGAGATGAAGCCGGTCGTCTGGTCGCGGGGCGCGTGCACCAACATCCACTGTTCGCCGTTGGTCACCAAACCAAGACTTACATCACTGCCATGCAATAGCATCATCATGCGTGTGGCGGGTGATGCTTTCCAGCGCTGCCCGACCAGGGCTGTGTCCAGCTTCTGCCTAGGAGGCAATATTTGGATGAGCAATCGGGGCACGCCTTCATCAGTGGACGGCGTGAAAGGATCGGTTGGATTGACCACAATGAGGTCGGGTTCCAGGGTCTCGCCGTGTTCAGCCACCATCACGCTCGGCCAATCTTCCTGGTTCTCGACCGTGGTTTTGTCTCTCAGCACCTCACTGGGGAATCCTAGTACCTGACCCAGCACCCACCGCACCCAAGCCAGGTGGATGGCGGGATCCGGTTGAAGGCCGCCCTGGTTGTCCAGCCATTCCTCGTAAGCTAACCGCAGCTCGCGCCGTAAATCGGCATCGCCAGCCTCCAGGCCCTGCGGGAAGGCGCGCAGCAGCTCCGGCATCGATAGAAACGGACCGGATATCTCTAGCAGGCTAAGCCATTCGGCGTGGTGGTGAGGAATGGACACGGGGCGGCTAGTGTTTTGACATGATGGCGGGGTCGGCGGGAACCGTAATTTGCTTGTAGTCGTTCAATCGTAACACAACGTATTCCCCGTCAGGCCGAACTTCGACGTGGAGGATCCAGGCATACCCTAAAGTTTTGTGCTTGACAAAATCACCCTGCCGGAATGCATGGCCACCAGACTGTGCACGCGAGTGTGTCGTATGTTTCTGACCATGCTTCCTGGGCCTGGTCGATCCCTGGCGAGTCCTTTTGGCATAGATCGGAGGGGATGGTGCGGTCTTCTGCTGTCGCTTGTCCTCAAGTTGCCTGATGTAGCCATCTAGGCCGCGGACAGAAGCAGGGTTCCAGGGCCCGATCGGATCCAGCAAGCGGCTCCAGTTTTCCAGGGCACTAGGCGGAATCTGCACCATGTCAAGCAATTTCCTTTTGTGTAAGCCAGCCAAGAACGAACCGACAGCCATGGCCAGCCGGTGTCTCCTCGTCAAATCGGAGGTTGACCACCAAACAGCCAAATAATCATATAGATCGAGACGATGTACCCATTGGGCACATACCTCGTACTCCTGAATGCTCCATTGCGATGGGTCATGTTGTAAAGCGCGCTTCAAAGTTTCGACGCCAGCAATTACTCTGATGTGAGACGCCTCCGCCAGAAATTGCGAAATCGGTTTGTCCTGCTGGACCAGAAGATGGAGGTTTTGTTTTGTACGGGTAACAGCCACGTAAAGGAGCCGTCGTTCTTCCTCGAGGCGGCTAATATCGTTGCCAAACGGGATTATTCCTTGGTTACAGTCTGGCACAAAGACGTAAGGCCACTCTAATCCCTTTGCGCGAAATACTGTCATTATCTGGATGACTTCCCGTTTTCTGCCATTGTTATGAGATTGAATGCTTGCCAACTGATCCAGTTTCTCAAGAAGCATCGGCAGTTTGCCCTTACCTTCTGCATATGCGATAAATGCTATCACATTGGCAACCTTCCCCTCACCTGTTTCCGGAAAACCACTACTGTTTCTTAAGTACGAATTGTAGTGCAGCTTGCTCTCCAGTGCTTCGAGTAATTTGTTCGCTGGCAACCGGTGTGCTTGATTTGCCAACCAGTCAAGCGTATCACCCAGGGCGCTCATACTTTGTGCCACATTACTATTAGGCGCATTGGCTGCAAGAAAATCTAGTGCGCGACTGATGGGTGCGTTTTCAAAGACAACGAGCTTCCTGACCTCTTCGCTCAGGGCCTTCGAGAGGTATCGAGTTGGACGATTGTAGATAGCCGACCAAGCAGGGGTAAATGACTGAGCATCGGCCCGATCCAACGTCTGACCAGCCAAGAGCTTCTTCTCCAGCAAACCCAAACGACAATAGTGAAGAAGCGTGGTAATTTCAGGGCGCGCATAAAAGGGCTGGCCTCCAACTACCTCATAGGGTATGCGCTTTGCAATCAAACATTGTTCGATGAAGGCAGTCTGGGCGTATATTCTGACAAGTACCGCGATTTCCGCGGGCTGCGCACCGTCTTGTAGATAAGCCTCAATCTCTGAGGCAATTGTATGACCAATACGGTCGGCGCTTTTCTCAGTGTGGATGAATACGGCTCCGTCAAAACCTTTAGTCAGTCCCAAACTCTTCTTTGTCCTGTTAATGTTGTGACGGATAACCTGATTAGCCAATGCAATGTGCGAGGCCTGACAGCGGAAGTTGTCTGTCATAAAATAGCGTTTTGCCTGATAACGTTGCTGAAAACTCAAGATGAAATCGGGATTGGCGCCTCGCCATTCGTAGATGGTTTGGTCATCGTCGCCGATGACCATGTAGTTGCGATGCGATTGTGTCAGCAAATCTAGCATCTCCGTCTGGGCCAGATTTACATCTTGAAATTCGTCCACCATTACGCAACGATAGCGCCCTTGAAACCAACTCAAGATATCGGGGTATCGTACCAGGTACTCCCAGCCACTCATCAGCATGTCGTCAAATGTAAATCGTTTTTCGTGTCGCCGTACTTCTTCATATAGCTGATAAAGTTCAAGATACCACGTCATGCCAACAGGTGCTGGGGCCTGGCTAGCGACCTGAAGGGCGCTTGCTGGCAGGTGGGCGAGCTTGAGATTTGCGTATTGAAGGTTTCCCTTACATGCTCGAACGAAATTTAAGAAATCGTCCTGATCCAATTGCTCCAAATTGCTGGCGAAACTGACCCGTTTCTGTCTGGCTACACGCGTAGTCTCATACAAGATCTGCCTATCAGCCTGCTCAACATCCGTGGTCAAGTCCATGTTCGTGGGCTTTTGTCGCTTGTTTGCTTCTCTCAGGATAATAAATCCCAGAGCATGAAGAGTCCTTACCTCTACTCCGGAGCAATGCTCCCATGTCTTGAGTCTATCAATTACACTATCGTTGGCCGCTTTGTTGAACGACGTTGCCAAGATATCTTTGGGAGTGAAGATTTCCTGCCGTATCAGCCGTTCAATGCGGTGAACCATGGCAGTTGTCTTACCGGATCCCGCCACTGCGAATACGACGGCCGGCCCTTCATCATGATCAACGATTGCTTGTTGTTGAGGCGTTAGTTTGAAGGTCATGGGTTCTGTTTGTTTTTGCAACTGATCAATAAGTCAATCGCTCGGATATCAGAAACGTCAAAGCCACCGGAAACAACCGTGGCTGCGGATCGGCGTAACGGGCGCGAATCGCCTCGGTTTCCCGCTCGATTTCCTCGGGAATCTGGGCCAGGTGGGCGCGTAGGGGGACGACGCTGCGGGAATACTGCTCACGTTCGGAGGGAGAGATAAGGTCGAGTTGCACGAACTCGGGTTCCTCTTCTAACTCCGCCCGGATGTTTTGCTCCAACTCTTGCAAAATGGCGGTGATGTCGTCCGTTTCCTTTTGGGCGCGCTCAGCCAACTTTCTCTCCGTGCGTTCGCTCTCCCGCACGGCCAACGCCCTTTGCAAGGATTGCTCGATGGCTGGCCAGACGCGTAGCAATTGTTGCTGCACTGCTTGCGATGGCGCTTCGTTTTTGGCGGCGGTCAGCAGATTGCGCACGCGGGTTACGCCCAGGCGGCGGAAACGGCCCTCCCGGATCTCTCCCCCGACCTCCAGCAGTTCCTCGTGTAGCCGGTGTCCCTCCTGGCCAATCATGACCAATCGGGCGTGGGCGATAACAAGGGGGGTGTCTGCCACGTTGTCGGGTACCGTGCGAGCGGTTACGCGATGCAGGCTGCGAGCACTGTCTGCACCGTCAGCTCGCCACACCTCCGCCCGCAGCAAACGCAACGACATTTGCACCAGAGGATGATTCAGATGTGCAATCACCACATCATCCCGACCCCTGGCCAGGTTATGATCAAACACAATGGGGCGGATTTCACCACTATGAGGATGTTCCAGTCCTTCTGCAGCGCGCTTCCAACTGCCTCGCATTGGTGGTAGACAGAAGACCGGGCACTGCTGCCTACTATCTGTCGAATCTGGCCAAATGCCGTCAACTTCGGCTGGTTGCAGTGGAGGTTGCCCAGCTAGCTCCAGCGCAATTTCAACCGCAGCCTGCACATTCTCTGGAGTCAGTTCTAGCGTGCGCCTGTTCTCCTGAAGTTGCTCATGCAATTTTTTGATGCGTTCGTTCAAATCCCGCTCGAACTTGAGCATTTTTCGCGCAGGCTGTGCGGCCCGTTCTGCCTCCTCGGTGGACAGGCGTTGCCGTTGTCCCAGCATCGCCTCCCGCACCTGTTCGGCGATGACCGGTCCCACCTTGCCCAAATCCTCTCGAATCTGCTCCACCTTCAACACAGCGCGACGCAAAAACTCCAGGTCGCCCTCCAGCGCGCCCACTGGAACGTCGACCAAGCTATCCAACAGTTGATAACCCTGCGGCGCAAAATGATGGATTAGGGGTTCGTACCGCTGACCATGGCGGTCGATACGGCCGTTGCGCTGCTCCATGCGGTTAGGATTCCATGGGATCTCGTAGTGGATGACCCGATGGCAATGGAGTTGCAGATCAATGCCTTCTGAAGCGGCGTCTGTTGCCAGAAGAATGCGCACAGGACTTGCAGCTGGGTTGGCTTGAAACGCTGCTTTGATGCGCCCCCGTTCGTCGATGTCCATTCCCCCATACAGAACCATCATCCGTCCATTTTGCGTGAGCCCTTCTGCTGCCAGCAATGTCTGCAACCACTTCTGCGTATCGCGATATTCAGTGAAGATGATCACACGCTCATCCGACCATTCTCCATCCGGTTTGATGTGCTGGTGGAGCCAAGAGATAAGGGTTTCAGCTTTGCTGTCGGGGCGAGCCGAGGCGCGCTGCGCCCACTGCTGTAGCACATCCAGGAGTGCTTCTTCTTCCGTCCCGAGTGGTTGCAGGAGTTGCGTTGTCGTGTACAAGGCCGAGACGTTCGCGTCGTCGAAGGCATCATCGTCGCCGAATTCTTCCTCGGCGCTGTCAATCATGCTGCGCAGTATGCCCAATGGTGGCTTGCGCTCGACCTTCTGTGGCTCATCCCGGCCTTTTCCAGCCATCGTCTTGCGGTGCTGCTCTAGGGTGATGGCGAACGCTGCTGGTGATGAGAATAAGCGTTTCTTCAGCAACTTCAGTACAAATTCGGTCGACGTACGTTGTCTGAAATCGGTCGACTTTGCCTGGCGCAACTTGGTGTAGCTTTGCAGTGATTCATGGGCTGCGCGCTCATCATCGCTGTAAGCCACCTCAATTGCCTCCAATTGGCGCTGAGGGAAGCGAGGCGTGCCATCCCAATTAGGAGGCAGTTCTGCCTTCAGCCTGCGCACCATCACACTTTGGAGTACATCCCGGTCGGGCGGTATACCGCGAGCAAAACGCTGGTTGTCCAATAATTCCAGCAAAGCCGAGAAACTCTCTGCGTAACCATTATGCGGTGTGGCCGTGAGGAAAAGTTTGTGTTCGAAGTGCGGTGCGAGCGTGCGGATGGCGCCGGTGCGCTGTGAGTCGACTGCATAGCGACCTCGACCAGCCGGAGCGACGTTGTGCGCTTCATCGATTATGATCAGGTCAAAGCGGCGGGGGTAAGCCGATTCGCCCTCGGCAGGCAACACCTCCCGAAAGAAACGCATCGGACGTTCGCGTTTGAGATAGTCAATCGAAGTGATCAGGCGAGGAAAGTGAGTCCAGGGGTTGACATGAATGCCGCGTTCACGACGTAGCTCCTTCATCAGAGTACTGTCGACAATGCGGAATGCCAGCCCAAACTTCTCCTGCATCTGATCTCGCCACTGGATCTGCAACGAAGCCGGGCAGACGATAAGGATACGTCGAGCACGATGTCGAATGAGCAACTCCTGCACGACCAACCCGGCTTCAATCGTCTTGCCCAAGCCGACATCATCGGCGATGAGTAGGTTGACGCGGGGTATCTGCAATGAACGCACCAGGGGATCGAGTTGGTAGTCTTCGATATCGATGCCACTGCGGAAAGGCGCCTGAAGCGCTCGCACATCAGCTGAGGTCGCCGCCCCCCAGCGCACAGCATTGAGAAAGGCATCTAACCGTTGCGGTGCGTCAAATCCTGTAGGTTGTGGCAATGCCATGGGATCAAATGCTCTGGCCCCGGGCTCTAACTCCCAGATTACCTGCAACTCTTCACCC
The DNA here is from genome assembly GCA_003353825.1 of Chloroflexota bacterium. The sequence goes on along the minus strand of PIVW01000219.1, from coordinate 1,839 downwards.
TGTCCATCATCATCGACTGATGTTAGAGATACCAGATGCTGCGGTTCATCATCGAGTGTGGTCAAAGCTGAGCGCGGCAGTGTACTCTTGGTCACGTCGTTAACTACAAAACGGCGTTGTCTTACTTCGACCAGTTGGCCTTGTTCGGGTACCATGGTAGTCGTACTTTCGGCCATCAGGAACCTATCTGTCCTTCAACCAGGCGTTACTGTTCAAGACACTGAGTTACACTATTATCGCCCGTAACAGCCCTGACAAATGCCCTGAACTCTGCTATACTAAGCCCAACGCAATGCCGTTGCTGCACCAGCGGCATGGTCTAGGCGCTGTGATGGCTATCACAGCGCCTGATTATTGTAAGGGAATTTACGATTAAAGACAATTGGACTGTGTGGTGATCATAGCGTGAATCGTTTAGCGCAGGACCCCCTCTGCATGCTCCAATAATCGTTCCAACCCCACCTTTTCTTCCTGCGCCAAATCCGCTACAAGCGGTGACTCCAACAAGCGCGCAAGTAGGTCGTGTGTTACCCACAGCCGCCCCTGGTTGAATAAGATTGCTGGCGGGCATGTGGCTAGCACCCGGGTCGCATTAAGCAAATCGCCCGCTCGCTCATAGTGCAGAGCCGCCTGCAGGATGTACTGCGAGCCCAACGCCAGGCTGGCGATAGGGCGATCTCGGAGTTCAGTCGCTTTATCCATCGCTCGCACCGGCTCACTCTCCCTACTGAAATATGCTCCCACCCGCCGGTGTAGCCCCAAACGCTCCTGCTCGCTCATCTGATCGTAGAAGAAGGCCTGGATCATGGCATGCTGCTTATACGTGCGACCTTCGGTGGTGTCTCGCCCGGTCAGTAGGCGCCGGTCGACAAGGGCCACAAGGATCTCGGCCTGGCTGCCTGTTTCTAAAATGCCATCGATGGCGGTTCGGGTTGCAGGATATGATTGTAGGACCGAGACCAGTTGCATTAGCGCCCGCTCCTCCTCACTGAGCCGATGATAGACCTCGCACAGCAGATAACGGGCCGTGCGATTGTTCTGCCAGGGCTGAATCACATCATGAACTTCCCTGCCCTCCTTGAGCAGGTCGGCCGCCAGTAGCAGGAGCTGGACATTGCCCTGTAGAGTGTCCTGCAAGGTGTCGAAGTCTTCATCGTTCAGCTCCACCCCTTCCCGCTCCAGCAGTTGTCGGGCGCTATCTGCCTTGAGCCCTCGCAGTGATCGATTCGGTGCAAGATTGACTGCACGACGGGAGACAACGAGCAGAGGGAGTGTACTGGCCGACAGAGTTCGTACGTAGTGCGCAAATGTTTCGTCATGCTGTACATGATGAAAGTCATCAAAACATAGTAGACGGCGACGTGTTTCCAGTACCTGCAGGATGGCGCTGAATAGCACCGAGACCGGGGGCGAGGGAGGCTCATGCAGAGCCTGCCATATAGAGGCGTCGTCATTCCAGGCCAGGAATGCAGCCAGCTTCCAATTGAGATCCTCGATGCCATCCCCAGGTTGGAACGAATGCCAGAACACCTGCTTAGGCGCCAGATCTAGCGATTTCACGATGGTGGTAGCCAGGGCGGTCTTACCCACGCCGGGCATACCGGTGATGATGGTCGCTCCAAGCTTTTTCAGCGGAGGGAGATAGCGCTTGAGCTCGGTCGTTCTACCTACAAATCCGGTGACAGTGGGTGGAGATTCCGGATTAGGCAGCGGCAGAAGACCGGCACTGGGGTCGTTGAATGGGATTTGGTGAGACAAACAAATAGACATAATATTCCTCAAGATTACATCAAGCATATTCAGGAGGAAAGGAAATGTCTTTAACTACAATCCGCTGTC
>PIVW01000218.1 GCA_003353825.1 Chloroflexota bacterium | reverse complement strand
TGAATATTTTTCAAAACAACCACCCATGCGGTAGTAAATCTCCGCGTGCAGAGCCGGGTCGGGCTTGGCCCGGGCGGCGGTCCGAAAAGCCTCGATGGCGCCCGGGCGGATATCTGGTCCTGCCGCCATAAGAATGCCGTCCAGCGTATGATTACCGGTGATGTCGCCACTGTCTGTTGATATCGCTTTCGTAAAACCAGACACAAGTGCCGTATTATGGGCTACATTCGTGTCATTTCTGCGTGGCTCGAGAATGAGATCCGGGGCCAGATCGACATATGGTCCGTCATACAGTGTTTCTCGCCGATAGACTGCGAGCAGCGGCTGTGTGCCGGTGCTGGGATCCTGATACTCGAGCAGGCTGCGGCTAAGCTCATCCAGGAGCTCGTCGACATCGTTGGGATCTACCAGCCCCTGAGTTTCGCGCCCGCGCACATTCAGCCGTATCCCACCTGTGGGGCTATACACCGCCCGAGTGCGCGACCAATCCACCGTAGCCAGGTCCTCACCTACCTGCAATGAGCGCTTGAGGTCTCGGATAAATGGCAAGGCATTTTTTAGACGGCGTAACTCAGGATGCGCCCGCAGGTAGTGCCATAATCCGGTAGGGGCAGGCTCGACCGGGTGACGATGCAACCATCCATGCTGTTCTAACCAAACATTGGCATAAAAAAACCTGGCGCATGGGGCAAAACCATGATCGCTGAGCACCAAGATGGTGGCATCTGCGCCGGCAGTATCGAGCAAAGTGCCGATTGCCCGATCAAGCGCCTGGTAGGCGGCGAGCAGGTCCGGCAACAGCTCTGAAGCAGATTCGTTATCATAGTGAGGGTGGTCGGGCGCCAGCATGTGGAGGGCAAAATGTTGCAAACGGTCAGTTGCGGTAAAGGTAATGATGGCCGCATCCCAATCCTGCTGCTTTAACAGCCAACGCCCGGCCCGGCCCCGAATCTGAATTGCCCGCGTTGTGCCCTGAATAAACTTACGCAACGATAGCCCCGTTCGTTCGACATTAATGACGTAGTCGGGTATTGCAGCTAACAACTGTTTTTGCAGGTCAGGCGGGTCAGTGAAAGTGCTGCGAAGGCCAGGTGTCAGCATGCCGGCGACCAGCGCACCCCCGCTAAGGGGTTGCGGCGGATACGTCATGGGCACGTTGAAGACAGCCACATGTTTACCGGCTGTAGCAGCGTGCTGCCAAAATGTCGGAGACCGCAGGGCAGTCGAGGTGTTTAGCGTATGTGTATATGAATCAGGACGTTGTGCGCTAAACCCAAAGATGCCATGTCTTCCCGGGCCAACGCCTGTGGCGAAGGTGCTCCAAGCGATGGAGGATTCGGGGCGGATGGTCGAGCGCAGCCCACCCCACATTGCTCGCGCTCGCAAGCTCGCTAAAACCGGCAGTTTGCCGCTTTCGAGCCACGGGTCCAAGATATCCCAGTCCGCCCCATCCAGGCCGATCACCAGGATCATGGCGAGTCTTCAGAAAGATAGCCCAACCCCTGCAAGCGTTGTGCCACCGCATCTGCATCCTGAGCGGATAGGTCTGTTCTCTCATCTGAAAAAGGGATATCCTCACCCTTGCGCGGTGGATGGAGAACGAGATAACCATCCGTAAAGATATCACCTATCACGTGGCCCTCCATACTGCGAGGCGCTGGAATGCCCATACAGTGTAATAGCGTCGGCGCCAAATCGATGAGATCCGCCGCATCATCCAGAGCCCCAGAATGGATATTAGGGCCATAAGCAAGAAAAATGCCTTCTGGCCGATGGTCTCCCGAACGCAATGGTGTTTTGATCGGTGTAATCAGTGTTGTTCCCAATGTGGGAACGGCACTGTAGGCGGGGTCTAGTGTCAGGATGAGTTCGGGGAAGGTATCGGAGTTAGGCCCGGGGTAAAGGGCTTCTTTGGGCTGAATATCGATAATCAGGGGTCGATTGGTTTCGGGGATATGGAGCCGCAGCGCCTCTTTCATCAGTTTGGCCTGCAAGGGTTCTGCCGCGGCCGGGCTGACCGGGGCGTCAGCATAACGGTTGGCGCGGTGTAAATAGATGCCTGCTACATTGTTGTATAGCGGTTCTGCCCAAGCTAAGGTATTTGTCCAATCAATGGCATCCGCCAGATTACCATGCTGTTTGACAGCCGCGCCTGCTTCGCGCGGCAAAATCTGTTTGGCGACATCACGCAGCCATGGCGAATGGCGCTTGATACGTTGCATCCAGCTTGTGGTCCCTGCCTTCAACCGTAATAAGTCGCGCTCAAGAAGCCAATTGTTCAAGTGAGCCCACTGCTTGGCGGCGGGCCCGAATCCATGGTCAGAGATCAGGGCGATGTTGGTATCACCTCCGCCCGATCTGACCAGGCTACCGATGACGCTGTCCAAAAGATGGAAATATTTTCGGAGCTGTTCGGAGAGCGCGATCTCCAATCGACTGGAGGCTTCAGGTGCGTTGGGTTGAAGATAGTGCCAGTAATGATGAAAAATCCGATCTGTTCCCGTAAATACGATGCCAAAGATATCCCATTGGCGTTGTTGAATCATACGAAGGGCATGATAGCCGCGGCGCTCTGTCATACGAGCGATGTCCTGAAGCATCGCTCCCGGATCAGGAAGATCATCTGGGGCCAGTGCTTTACCCGGACGACCGTAATCAAGCTCGATTACATAGCTGTCTAACGACTGCGCCAGATCGTGGGGATGTGTCCAATCAGAGGCATCAGGCGGGGTGAGCATACCGCTGACAGCGAAATCATCAACCGCTTGCAGAGGGTAGCTCAACGGGAAATTGACATGTCCAACTCGTTTGCCCGCGGCATTGAAGTAGCGCCAGATCGTGGTAGCCTGTATATCCGTACTATTGACCGGCACGCCCAGATTTTGCAAAGAGCGAACTGGATCCTGCGGCTTGCGCATAAAATTAAGCACACCGTGACGACCAGGATTCACACCGGTGACGATGCTGGACCAGGCAGGCGCCGTATAGGGAGGTTGGGTGGAGTTCAATGTGCCCCAAGCGCCGCCCGAGCGAAGGCGGGCGAGATTGGGCATCTCGCCCAGATCGCATAGCGGCCCTAAAATGTCCCAGGTGCCGCCATCGAGACCGATGATTAGCAACCGAGATGCAGGATCATGGATAGGCATGGTTATAGACTCAAAGTGGGTGATGGGCGTAACTCTCAAAGTGTACAGGAAACTGCTTGAGAGGGGAAACTGGCCGACGGCGTTTTCAGGTATTGGCGATCACAAGTGCTAGCGCATTCAGAATCACGAGACAGACCAGCATGCCAGGCAATAACAGGCACTTGCCTCGTTGAGAAATTAGATGCTCCCACCCCCACCAGAGTAGTATGGCGATGGGTAGGAGGGCGGGAAAAAGATAACGACCTTGTGGTTGCCAGTCTTGCCCAAGCATAGGCAGCCACGCTTGCACAAGGATGAGCCCAGTCGCTAAGCCAGATAAAAAGAGAAGCCTGTCGGTGGAGATCGTCGCCGATAAACGTCGGCGACGTAGTGCGTCAAAACTGAGATTGAGGATACCCCAGCCGGCAAGGAGGGTAGCGAGAAGCAGCACCGTGTAAACCCACCAGGGAAAGGGTCGGGTAAGCCAGCCAAAGTAACCCCAAAAACTGGCCCAGGTGAAGCCGGCAAAAAGGATATAGCGAAATTGAGAGGTGGCGCCCCAGGCAGAAGGCGCCAATGCTCGGGCCAGGTAACCTGGTGGGATGGGCAACACCTTTTCGAGCCACACGAACAGGGGTTCAATCAGGGTAGAGGCGAGTTTGCCATCACCGTTGAAGAGAATGTCTTGCCCGGTATCATCTAGTAAGTGCAAACGCAATTGGATGGTTCCTTGCGCTTTTCGGTCACCTATCGCACCAATCGCGGCCAGCACACGCAGTTGCGTGGCGTGAGGGTGCATGGTAAAGGCAAGTACGCAGCTATCCCTGCCACCGCTGCTTTCGCAAATCGCTTCGTCATCATGAAATCCATCGGCCAGCCGTAGTCCCAGTAGGGCGCCCCGCTCCCCCCGGAAATCACTTTCCAAGACAACCTGCCGGCCGCGCTGCGCCAGAATGGCTTTGTTGGCGATGAACTGTGCCAATCGTACACGATAATCTACGGATTCATCACGCAGCCAGAGTGTACCCTCTGCTGTACGATTTGTGCTCAGCAGGGGATATCGCTCCCATCCCGCCGACCATTGGCTGATTGGAAGCAGAGCGGCCAGCATCACCAGTCCTAGGGCCAGGATCAGCTTATTGCGATAGGGCATCAATTTCGTGGAAGTAAGCAGCGCCCATAGCAGAGCAACCGGCCAAAGAAACAGCAGACTCTGATCAATAAGAATGGGGCCGATCAGCAGAACCCCAAATGTAGCCGGACAATAGCGCTTGGTTCCGGGATGGGCCAACATCATGAAGCTGAGGGCACCCCACGCCAGGGTAAGAACATCGTTATTAAAACTGCCGCCAATAAAGCCAACCATGGGTAGTAATCCCACAAGAAGGCCAATCCCCATTACCATGTCGGGTCTATCTGGCCAGTAACGGCTTGCCAATATGAGCGCGCAGCATACGGCAGTGAGGCGCAGGAAGAGGGACCATAAGCGCACTAAGCGCAGAGAGGTGGAGATATCGAGTTGTGATGCCCCGGTAATCAGCCTGAGCCAGACCGCGGGTATTATGTAATAAGCGGGTGGTTCATCATCGATCTGCGAACCACTTGCCGCCAGTACCGGATCGTCAGCCAGGCGTTCAAGTTTTCGAGGCGGTGGCGACTGCCCCATGTAGGCCCACCAATCAAGCTCTTGTAGACTATCAAGGATGGGGGCTTCTACGGCTGCACTGAGATTCTGACGCGCGGGTTGGTGGCCAAGGTCTGCCAACAGACGGGCATAAAGATAATGGCCTGGCTCATCTGGTGCGGTCCAAGGAGGTGTAAAGGCCCACCACAGTAAGCCCTGGGCCAGGGTAAGCGCCAGGGCCAAAATCCAGGTTCGAGCCATTGCACCCCTAAGCGTTAGCGTCGCTCAAATAGATGACGACGATTGCAAGCAGAAATCCTCCCAGCAGCCCGCCGAGTAGAGCGATCCCCAGGTATAGCAGCCAATTTGGTTGTGAGGGTGCTTCTGGGACTGTGGGTTCGTCGATCACTTGCACTCGCTCCCCTTCGATGATGCGTTTCATCTGCAATTCTATCTGCTTGCGTTCCAAAGAAGTGACAGACTCCTGCCAAATCCCACGTTCCTGCAGGATGTTTTCCCATTGTCTGGAGTAAGCGGCGTGTTTGTGTTGGAGGTTGAGAGCAACTATGTTGAGTTGTTCAAGAACTCCATTTGCCTCGTCTCGAAGGGAGTGTATCGTCGTTTGCAAGGAGTCTGCATCTTGTTCTGCCAAGAGCCGCAGATCTTCGTATTGTAGACCGTATCTGGACAGGTGCGCTACGTCTAGCAAGGCCAGGTGATACTCAGGAACGCCATCTTCAATTGCTTGAATAACGATATCCAGGCGATCGACGAGATTTTGGGTTGCAGCACGATCTGAATTGGTGAGTGTGAGTTCTTGCTTTATTGCACTGTGAGCGCCAAAGAGTGCATCCTCACCCAGGCTGGCGAGGTCCCCACCAAAACCAAGTCCTATGCCTATGTCCCCACGAAACTCCTTCACCGCCTCGTCGGCGATATCGAATTCACTCTGAGCTTGTTCCAGAGCCTCTGCGTAAAGATCGATATTGCCTGCATATAAATCGGCAACTGTTTCCGGCAGTGAAGCGGCCACTGCCTGTGCGAGCAAAGCTGCGTCTTGCGGATTTGAGGCGCTAACGCTGATCGTAAACAGGCTGCCTTGTCCTAACCGGCTAGATGTTGCACCAAGCAGCTGTTCAGCAGTCATAGGCTCTTCGAGTTGGCCTTCCACTTTATCCAGGGCCCGTTGCGCAACTTCCTCAGTGTTGATAAGGGGCATAACTTCGGTACGCCAATTAAATCGCCAATCTACATAGTCGGTTACTTTATTGTCCCAACGCCATATCAACTGCGGATTGGGCGCCGATAATGTCACAGTAACTGTATAACGAACTGGCGTCAAAAAGCCTATGATCAGGACCACAATAACTGCTACCACCGCCGGAATGATAATGAGGAGCCAGTGGCGGCGCAGGTGATGCAAATAGTGAATGGGTCTAAAGGGTTGATCCATGTGAAGATCTCGAAGGAATAACTTGGACGGCTTCTAGTCGCCAGAAGGCGTAGATGATATCGAAATCGTGCCAAGCGAGTGGGCATTGGATTCGAGCGTGTTTCCGAGCCTATCGTAGGTCGTTATGCGAGTCAAATCGCTAGCATGATAGAGTGCTACGATAACGGTGTACTCACCAGGGGCTAGATTGTCAGGCAGATCCAACCATCGGGTCGCATGGAGGGTATCGCCGGCGCGCCATAGTTCGGGAGGCAATGTTTCGCTGGGGCTACCATCAGAACCAAGGATCCAGTTGCCATCGGCATCGAGAAGCTGAATTGAGAGCTTAGTATCATGCGCACCGGCACTGAGGGTACGCCAGCGCAGGACGACCGGCAGCGACCAACCTGGTTGTTGGGCAATTGTGGGTAAATTTGCATGTGTTAAAATTAATGTCTCACCGAACTGCGCCAGATATCTGTCGGATTGATGTACAGTGGGCATTACCTCAGGCAATCCAAAGCGCACCGGTTCACTGTAGATAGCACTGCCGATTCTTTCACGATCAGCCGTATAGAATGACTGGTGATTGGTTCCCTCCAGTCCGGGACAGATCACTGAGACCTTGACACGAGCAGCAGTTGGTAGCGACATTTCCTCGGCGGACTCGGTGTGAATGCGGTAGGTATCGCGGAATACGTCGCCAGGCTGCCAAAGAGAGGTGGGGTAATTGCCTTTGCCTGATGCATGGGTGGTTCCGCCGAGATAGGTGTTGTCAGAGCCGATTAAATGCACACCTACTGCGTAGCTATTGGACGTGGTGTCAAGTACACGCCAAATCAGCGTGACATCTACAGGTGAATAAGGGCCAATATCCTGCGGTAGGATGCTCATGCCTACTAGTTCGGCAAAATCATTCACATACGCGTGGATAGGTGCTTCCCCCTGCCGTAAGTTAGCATTGGTTTCCATTGGTGGCGCTGCAAAAGCTGGCTGCAGAAGAAATGGGGGAACAAATAACGCCACGAGAAGCACTAATCCGATGTAAAGGTAGCCGCCCAGCCATGGAAAACGTCGAGTACGCCAAACACTAATGCCCGAAATTATCAGATAGGCGATGATTGAGTAGAGTGAGAGTATATAGCGTCCACGCGGGCCGTAAAAGATCCAAGTATAGATCAATAACCAAGTACCTAAAACACAAAAAATCCCAACAATTATCAAGAGCTTATCTCGGACGACAGTTCGATTAGTAAGCAGTTTGTAGAACAGCCCCGTGAAAACCGCCAATCCTATGAGTGCCATGATGCTCAACAACCATTGGGGCAAGGTAATGGCGTCAGCCCCCAGCAAACCCCAGTAGGTGAAAGATGTGAATTTAAGACCATCACTCAAGTCGCTCAAAAGTGTTCCCTGTGTCAATTCAAGGAAGTAAAGTATACGACTGCTGACAGACAAGTTGCTCACATTGTAACCGACAAATATATCCTTGTATTGTTGTTGATTACGCCAGAACCACAAACCCACGAGTATCAATTGAACGGCAATGATCAGGGTGAGAGCGACAATCGTGTGCCGGAAAGTTTTTCCATCTTGTCGAAACGATCTCACAAGCAAATAAATGGATGTGATTGCGAATGGCAATGCGATTGTGACAGCCGAATACTTGGCAAGGAAGGCGAGCGCCAAACAGAGAGCCGCCGCCGCAAAAGCTTTCAAGGAAGGTGTGTCACCAAGGACACTTTTCAAACAGAAAAAGATGCACCATAGCCCCAGAACGCCGACAAGGATATCGTTAGAAATGACGGATGATGAGAAGATGTAAGCTGGAACAAAGGCGACAGCCGCAGTCATTAAAACCGCGGCATACTTTTGTCTGGACGGGAATAACAATAGGCCTGTCAAATACGTAGCCAATAGTCCCAACATCCCTGTGATAGTCGAAAATAGGCGATGTAGTTTGACTGCCACGACGACATTGCTATGTAAGTCCTCTTCTGCAAGCGAATGAATAAAGGCATTGATCCCACCATCGAAATTACCAGCATGGTAGCCGTATTCATTTGGGGTCGGCCACCAGTTGTCGCTGGTATCCAACCATAAGAAAGTGAACGCGTTTAGCGCATAGTAGAGTGGCGGCTGGCGGAATTGGCGTTGTTCTAAACCAAGGCCGGATTCAAATGGGTATTTGCATTGATCTTCGGTTTTGACGGCAGGCCATACGTAATCAATTGAAGGCAGCTGCCAGTTAGCTTTAACATACTGGGTGTAACGGTAATGTGAAAGCTCATGGTCTGATTCACCGATGGGGGTGGCTACATTGTACCAGATGGCCAACGCGATGAATGTGGTTACCACGATCAGAAACCATCGGTGGGCACGAAGCAGTACGCGCAGTCGAGGCATGCTAAACTTGCTCGTGCGAGAGGGTTTGTTCTGTATCACTCGCGTAGCGTCTCAGGAAAAACAGCGTAGTGATCAAAATCAGAACCAGTACTAGTGTAAGAAGGCTGATAATCGCCCCGACGATGACACTAGTGGGACGGTAGGTCAGCTCTATGACGTGCGAACCAGCAGGGAGGACAAGGCTGTAAATCACTGCCAATAGAACATGTCCAATGAGGAACAATCCCAGCCATTGTCCCTCCGTGAGCAACTTTTCAGATGTTTGAGTTGCAATCGTGTTAGGTTCAGTCTGACGTGAGGCTGAAGAAAGAGTTGCCATGAGATGAATGATCGATCAGATGTGGAATGTCCCATACTGGATCAAGGTAGAATTATAGCATAGTGCCAAGAAGCAGGTGGAAATGTTGCAGCGCAGGATTCGATCAAATACAATTAGTTTCATATTTTGGTGATCTCAACGTCTCGTTAGCCAATTGTCTCTATATGAACCGAACTCAGTACCTGTCAGTACGTACCGAACGAATAATCATTGCATCGCTCACAGGTAGTGGTTACATATTGACTGAAAATGTTCCAATTGATATTCTGCGTTAAAAGCAATCGAGCGGAGTACCATTATGATTCAGAATGTTATCACATATCATTGTACGAAGTGTAAC
>PIVW01001557.1 GCA_003353825.1 Chloroflexota bacterium | reverse complement strand
AGATGGTCGTCCGCCCGGCATAGCCACTATGCTGGCACTTATTGCAGCCCTGGGGTTGGCGCAGACCATCGCCGCTTATATCTGCGATATTGTGAGCCTGGCGCCTGATTTTTTCAAGGTAGCCCGGCGCCACGGTCATGGGCTTTGAGCAGGCCGGGCATAAGGTGCGTACCAAACGCTGGGCTAGGATAGCGCTGACGGTTGAGGCCAGCAGATAATCGTCTACGCCCATGTCAAGCAGGCGAGTAATACTGGCCGTTGCACTGTTGGTATGCAGGGTGGAGAATACCAGGTGACCGGTGAGCGAGGCCTGGACGGCAATCTGCACAGTCTCCAGATCGCGTATTTCGCCGATCATGATGATATCTGGATCCTGGCGCAGGATGGAGCGTAGCGCCCGGGCAAAATCAAGCCCGATTGAGAGTTTCACCTGCATCTGGTTCATTCCGGGCAGGTGATATTCCACCGGATCCTCCACGGTGAAGATCTTGCGTTCGGTGTTGTTCAACTCTCGCAGGCTGGTATAGAGCGTAGTGGTCTTGCCGCT
>PIVW01000217.1 GCA_003353825.1 Chloroflexota bacterium | reverse complement strand
CGCTGAAATCGGACTTTCTGGCTTCAGCACAAGAGCACTTCTCAAGAATTTGTAAAGATGCAAAACGGCATCAATGAACCATGCCCACTTTCCAAACGAAGGACGCTTTCATGTGCTCTTGAATGTGACACAAAAAGTGCATGAAAAATACAGTAAGAAATACCTGGGTATATGCCCAGATTTAACACCCTAGGTAGCAAGTAGCAGGTCGCAGATGCGAGTTCGGTTGCAGACAAGGTTGAACTCGCCACTTGCCACAAACATCGACAAAAAACTGTCGATCATTTTGCCTAAGCGCCTAAATTGCATGAATAGGTGCAGCCTCACGCCATAGCAAGGAGATCTAATGTCAAGCACTACACTATCCTACTCAACCGATCTAAACGAAGACATCGTATTGATGGCAGCCGAGCAGGTGGCTGATGACCTGGGCTGGGAAACAGAGAATGAAGAACCCAAAGAAGTCACTCTCAAACCGCCCAAAGACTACGCCAAGCATGCCGTAACATTTAAGTTTCTGGTCGGGCCCAACCCCGAAGGGGGTAGCCAGGTCACTGTGCGGGGACACATGCCCGGGCTTTTTACCGACAAAGAGCCTTTGGAGGAGGAGTCCGCTCGTCTGAAAGACCTGGTCGAGAGCAAAGGGAGTGAACTAACCCAAAAGGCTATCGAAGATGGATACATGTGCCCAACCTGCGGGCGGCTGATCGACCCCGGTCTGCTGCGCTGCCCTCATGATGGCACACCCATGCCGAGGCATCACTAGTTCATTGTGGCTGGCGCAAATAGATGTGTCCCAGCTATCTAATGAAACAAACATGAATCCTATGACCACCATCACCCGCACAACCAACGAAACAGATATCCTGCTTATGCTGGATTTGCACGGCCAGGGTAAAACACAGATCGACACCGGCATCGGTTTCTTTGACCACATGCTAACCTTGTTTGCAAGTCATGGACTGTTCGACCTCACCGTCGAGGCCACAGGTGATTTGCATATCGATGAGCATCATACCGTAGAAGATGTAGGCATCTGTCTCGGACGTACCATAGCCCAAGGGCTGGGTGACAGGCACGGTATCGTGCGAACGGCGCACAGCTATGTACCCATGGATGAAAGCCTGGCCTTGGTCGCTATCGATCTGAGCGGACGACCCTATACCATATTTCAGGCCGACTGGCATACGTCTCGTATCGGAGGGCTGGGTACCGATCTCATCGCTCACTTCTTCGAATCGCTCACCATTCACGCAGCGATGAATCTACATGCTCGTGTGTTGTATGGTGACAACGATCACCATCAATGTGAGGCCCTGTTCAAAGCTTTTGGCCGGGCCCTGGACGGCGCCACACGTTTGGATGAACGTCGCCAGGGTGTACCCTCGACAAAAGGAACGCTAACAGCATGACAGACGCCTCTGCAACACTCTTCACACAGCTTATGATCAGCGGTCAGCCCGGCTTTCCGGGCGCCGTGGCCAACTACGAACGCTTCATGACCGGCAGCACCCTTGTCGAAGAATTCTGGTGGGGTGAATTACCGCAACCATTACACAACACCTTACTCGAAATCGCCGATACGGGTTGGGTTTGGGCACGGTTCTGGCTGCGTGATCAAGGTGTGGTTTTAGATCGCATTTTCAATAACGACCTCAAGACAGTGGGCACGCATATCGATGTCACAACGCCCATACTGGTTGAAGACGGTACCTGGTCGACCACCGATTTATTGCTCGATATCTGGTTGTGGCCTGACGGCATGGTAACACTCCTGCGCGAGGATCATTTCGACCAATCGTATATACAGGGGCACGTTTCTCAAGCTGACGCGGAACGCGCAGAAGAGCACATTCGAGACATCACTCGCTGGATCGCGACTGAAGAGTTCCCACCGGCTTGGGTGATGCAGTATCAGCCAGAGCCGACAGATGAAGCGTAACGTACGTGGTTCGTAGCAAGCGCTTTAGCGCTATTTCTGGCCGTAATGGCAATACGACAAACATCGTAATCGCTTCCGCCAACGTGGTATCTTCTCGATATTCCGGGGCACTCACCGAATGAATTCGAGCTCTGCGGGCGGGGTTCTACGAACCTACGCCGGACGTCCACCTTTGTGGACGGGGTGGCTCCCCCAAGTTATTGAGAAGATATCCAACGTGTATCAAAATACCACGAGTTATAATGATAGCCATTATCGACTACAACATCGGTAACGTACGTAGTGTACAGAAGGCAGTTGAGAGAGCGGTCAAAGACAGCGGCATGTCTCTAGAGGTTGCTTTGACCGCCGATTCCGATTTGATTATGGCATCAGAGGGCGTGGTTTTGCCCGGTGTCGGGGCCTTTGGCGCCTGCATTACCAACCTGAAGGTGGCCGGGCTTGCACCAGTCGTACGACAAGTTGTCTCACATGATATCCCCCTGCTCGGCATTTGTGTGGGTATGCAAATGCTGTTCGAGGTCAGCGAAGAAATGGGATCATGGAAGGGCCTTGGGCTTCTGCCCGGGCGAGTGCGACGTTTTGACACGGGATTACGCGTACCCCAAATTGGCTGGAATCAGCTACATATACAGTGCAACGATCCGCTGCTGGCCGATTTGCCAGAAGGAGCCTACGCTTATTTCGTACACTCATACTATTGCGATGCTGCCGAACCAAACGATGTGCTGGCCACGACCGACTATGGCGGCGACTATCCTTCGGTGGTACACCGAGACCGCATCTGGGGTATTCAATGTCATCCCGAAAAAAGTCAACAAGTAGGACGACGCATTCTGCGCAATTTTCTGTCCATCTGCCGGCGATCTAGTGAGATAGATTGGGACAACCGCATCCTGAACATCTAACCGGGATTCCGATACCGCTCCTGTTGGTGCCACGACCATGATCCTATACCCCGCCATCGATCTTCGCCAGGGCCGTTGTGTGCGCCTAAGACAGGGAGATCCCAGTGCAGAAACCGTTTTCGCCGAAGACCCTGTCGCCATGGCGCGCCATTGGGCTGCTTTGGGCGCCGAATGGCTACATGTAGTCAATCTAGACGGAGCATTCGCCGAACATGCAAGTCCGGGGGCCCTTACTTCGTTACACCCCGACACGATTGCTGCGCTGCCGATAAATTTGCGCCGGCTTCACGCCATCAACCAGGCAGTAGAAATTCCCGTCCAATTTGGCGGCGGTATGCGCGGCTTACAAGATATCGAAATGGCGTTGAAATTGGGCGCTTCACGGGTAGTATTGGGCACGGTCGCAGTCAAAGAACCGCTGATCGTAGGGGAAGCATTGACTCGATTTGGCCGAGAACGCATTGTGGTGGGAATCGACGCCCGAGATGGTTGGGTTGCCACCCACGGCTGGACTGAGACAAGTGGTATCGATGCTGTTGCCCTGGCCCAGGAGATGGCAGAGGCAGGGGTAATCCGTACCGTTTACACAGATATCAGTCGCGATGGCATGCTTAGCGGTGTCAACGTATCGAGCACGGTCGAGCTAGGAAAACGCAGCGGTCTCAAGGTGATTGCCTCGGGTGGGTTGCGCGATTTGGCGGACATCAAGGCGCTTATGCAACATGGGGATGATATCGATGGGGTGATTAGCGGACAGGCCATCTATGCGGGCACGATGGATTTTTCGCAGGCGCTGCAACTCGCAGCAGCCGCATGAGCCTCTACTTCCGCTCCATTCGCCCAGATGAGATCCCTGATCTGTGTCGTCTGGTCGATAGCGCCTATTCCGCAACGGTAAAGCGATTGTTCGGCAATAGTTCGGGTGGCAGGTGGGCGCACTACCAGGAGTCGAAAGTTAGCAGCTATCAACTCATCCTGGTTATGCTGGACACTTGAACAAGACATGGGTGATGTTATGGCCATCGGATTCGAAGATGAATTGGTTGCCATAATTTTGGCATACAAACAACCTCGATTCGATTACTTGGAAGGAAAGTTACTAGCCATTTCAGCCTCGTGCAAACCTGACGAGCAGCTCTGGGTACTAGAGCATTTCCGCCGCTGGGCAGCCAGTGAAGGCCGGGCTAGCTTTGGTTTCCCGGTGGATATTGCGGACTCAGCCGTGGCACAGCGCTTACAGAAACTCGACAACTCGACTTCAGGCTCTTTGGTCAGAGTATGCTGAACATGGTCAAGGGGGATTCCTGGCCACCAAAAGGCGTTCATCTTGTGCGCTTCAGCGGCTGAGGTTTTGCCTGCAAATGGTTCATTTATCATTTTCAGGCAAAACGCACCACGCTGCCTAAAAAGACTCATGCTCCGTGCGCGCAATGATCTCCTCTTGCAGAGCCTCACCCAGATCACAGAAATAGTCACTGTACCCGGCTACACGCACGATTAGGTCTCGATGCTGCTCCGGGTCTTGCCGGGCTGCGCGCAGGGTGTCGGCATCTATTACATTGAACTGGATGTGATGACCATCCAGCTTGAAATAGGTGCGCACCAGTTGCGATAACTTAGTGAGGCCATTGTCATCCGCCAGCAGTTGGGGCGTGAATTTCTGGTTGAGCAGCGTACCGCCGGTGCGAGCGTGGTCCATCTTGGCTGCGGATTTGATGACGGCGGTGGGTCCACGGCGATCCGCTCCCTGCACGGGTGAGATGCCTTCGGAGAGGGGAATTCCCGCACGGCGGCCATCTGGCAACGCAGCGATGACTGAGCCAAAATAGACATGACAGGTGGTTGGCAGGAGATTGATGCGATATCTTCCACCCTTGGTGTTGGGACGTCCGTCAATGGCGTCGAAATAGGAATCAAACACCGCCACCATCAACTCATCGGCGAAATCGTCATCATTGCCGAACTTGGGTGAGCGGTTGACAAGCTGCATGTGCAGACGCTCGTGTCCTACAAAATCGTCAGCCATTGCCGCCATCAACTGTGCCATCGAAATAGCGCGCTCCTCAAAGATCTGGCGCTTGATAGCGGCAAGACAATCGGTCATCGTGCCCAGACCTACGCCCTGGATGTAACTGGTGTTGTAGCGGGCGCCGCCACTGTGGTAGTCCTTGCCTGTGGTGATACAATCATCGATTAGCAGAGAGAGGAACGGGGCCGGCATATGCCTGGCGTAAAGCTGCTCGATGATCTGGTTGCCACGTATTTTGATATCGACGAAGTGATTGAGTTGTTGCCGGTACGCTTCGAAGAACTCGTCGTAACTATGGAACTGCGTTGGATCGCCGGTTTCAAGGCCGATTCTGCGTCCGCTGCGAGGGTCGATGCCATTGTGCAGCGTAATTTCCAGCACTTTGGGCATGTTGAAGTAGCCGGTGAGACTATAGTTTTCTTTGCCGAAGGCGCCCGTTTCCACACATCCGCTGGTGCCGCCGTTGCGAGCGTCCACCACCGATTTCCCATCCCGAATCATCTCTTGCACGATGACATCGGTGTTAAAAATGGAGGGCTGGCCGAAACCGGTGCGGATGATCTTGGCGGTGCGTTTGATGAAACGATCCGGGTTCTTTTTGCTCAACTGCACCGAAGAACTGGGCTGCAGAAGACGCATGGCTTCGATCACATCTAGCATCAGGTAAGTGACATCATTCACGGCATCCGAACCATCGGGTTTAACGCCGCCTGTATTAATCTGGGCGAAATCGGTGTAGGTGCTGCTCTCGGCAGCTGTTACACCCACTTTGGGCGGGGCGGGTTGATTGTTGAATTTAATCCAGAAACAGTGTAACAATTCTTCTGCCTGCTCGCGGGTGAGTGTGTCCTGTGCCAGACCCTCGGCATAAAAAGGTTGCAAGTGCTGGTCCAAGCGGCCAGGATTGAAAGCATCCCACGGATTCAATTCGGTGGTTACGCCCAGGTGGACGAACCAGTAGTATTGCAGCGCCTCCCAGAAATCACGCGGGGCATGGGCGGGACTATGCGTGCAGACCTCTGCGATTCGTTCCAATTCCGCCCTACGTACCGGATCACGTTCCAGTGTTGCTAATTCCAGCGCCTTCTGGGCATGGCGTTCGCCAAAGCGGATCAAGGCTTCGGCGGTGATGCGCATCGCCTTCAGTTCTTCATGTTTAGCGACCGCTGTAGGGTCATTCAGATAATCCAAGCTGTCGAGGCTATGGTCGATATCGGCGATGAAATCGAGCATGCCCTTGTGGTAGATTTTGTCATCGAGGGTCGTATGGCCTGGCGAGCGCTGCTCCATGAACTCAGTGAAAACGCCCGCCTCATAGGCCGCGTGCCATTCTTCAGTCATCTCGCCCAAAATCAGGTCACGCAGCGATGTGCCTTGCCAAAAGGGGATGATCTCTTGGGTATAAACCCGTCTCGCTTCATGGCTGACAACAAATGAGATTTTTTCACGTTTGTCGAGGATTTCGAGATCGTCCAAAGTGTGGCAACAGAGTTCAGGATAGGTGGGCGTCGCCTTAGGTGTGGTTCCTTTTTCCCCCACAATCAACTCGCCCTCGCCGATATAAACGGTCTTGTGTTCCATCAGATAGCGGAAGGAGAGGGCGCGGCGCATGGGCGTAGAGATCATACCCAGGTTCTGACGATAGAACTCGGTCATCAGTGTTGCCCGTTCCGTAGAGATGGAGGGGATTGCGTCGAGGCTCTGCTGTCGCAGATGGACGACTCGTTCTGTCATTGCCATGAGCTTATCTCCTGTGTCAGGTGTCAGGTGTCAGGTGTCAGGTGTCAGGTGTCAGGTGTCAGGTGTCAGGTGTCAGGTGTCAGGTTGTTGTGGACCTGCCGCTTTCCAATCGATACCTGATAAATTCAGAAAATTTGCTTCGTTTATTAAGAGTTTTGGTACTCAGACATCTCAGCCAAGGGGATTAACCTATCCTCTCATATTTACGGAGAGACCATAGTCACTGAAGCTATCGGCGATTTCTGCCAGACGTTCGTCGCTGGGCGGTCGAACGTCTGGCAAAGCGTATACCCGACCTAAGCGATGGTATTTGTTGGCAGCGGTATGGTGGTAGGGTAAGATCGACACTCGTTTCAGGTGTGGCAGCGATGCAGCATACTCTCCGATCTGGCGGAGATTATCTAGGTCATCGTTGATGCCGGGGATAATGGCCACACGCAACATGATATCGTGTCCTGCTTGAGACAGCTTCTTAAGATTATCAAGGATGAGTTCATTGGAAACGCCTGTAAAGCGACGATGTACCCTTGTATCCATCAACTTTATGTCAAATAGAAATAGGTCGACATCGTGGCGGATGTTGTTAAAAACAGGCCATGATGCATAGCCGCAGGTGTCAACAGTCGTGTGAATCTCCCAATTGCGACAGGCCGTGAGCAGCGCCCGCAAGAAGTCAGGTTGCATCAGCGGTTCCCCACCTGAAAATGTTACCCCACCCCCCGATTCATCGTAAAAACTGACATCCTGCTCGATCTCGGCTATCACCTCCCCCACTGTCATGCGTCGCCCGATCATCTCACGCGCCTCGGCGAAACAAGACTCGGTACAAATACCGCAGCGCACGCAGGCATCTCGATCGGTATGGACGCCGTTGCCATTCCAGGTAATGGCTCCGTGCTCACAGGCGCCGAGGCATTCGCCGCAAGCGATGCATCGTCCCTCGCGCAGCATGATATCTGTTCCCGAGCGCTGGCTTTCAGGATTATGGCACCAATGGCATCGCAGGGGGCAGCCCTTCAAAAAGACGGTTGTGCGGATGCCCGGCCCATCATGTATCGAGAACTTCTTGATGTCGAACACAACGCCGTCAATCATGTTTAGTTACACTCCTTCTACCACCCCACGTGTGAATTCGAGCAGATGATCGAGCAACAGGTCGGAGGCCGTTTCCGCTGCCCTATCATCGCCATCGACCACTCGATGCATCAGATCTGCATGGAGTTCGGCAATTCGCACCCAATCCGTATGCGTGCGATAGGCGTACCAGAAGCGGCGGCTATGAACATGCAACGGTTGCGCAGCTTCGACCGCAAAGGGATTGCGAGCGATAGAGCCCATCAATTCGTCGAATTCATAATCGACATGCAAATAGGCAGTCAGATCCTTCCGCTCAGCCGAGTTAATGATTTCGTTTGCGTAACTCAATAACTGAGCTCGTTGCTCAACCGTGACCCGTCGTGCAGCCCGTGCAGCGATCAGGCGATCCAGCACCCGTCGAGTCTCCAGAATCAGGAATTGATTCGTTATGTTGATTTCCGATGCCATGATCCCGCGACGTGGAATGGCGATCACCAAGCGTTGCGTTTCCAAACGTTTTAACGCCTCTCGCAAGGGCGTGCGGCCGATGCCGATGTCGTCGCTCAACTGCGTTTCGGTAAAAATGGCGCCTGGTGGCAATCGCAGCGTGACGATCATCTCCTCGACGATGGCGTAGGCCTGTTCGGACAGGCTGGCTTTGCTGGCAATGGATAGCATAACTTAATTCTAAAACTTGGCACATTGAGCAGTTAAAATACATCTGTAATATATTACCGGTATATTAATTTGTCAAGAGGACATCACTCAGAATTCGACACGACGCCAAGGCTGATAAACGGCTCTTTGGGAATTCATTGGGTCGCCTGTCATGAATCATGATGCCATGAAACGTGATGGTGTCTTGCCGGGTCAGATTCTCACATTTTGTGGTTCATGCATCGGCACAAACGCATGTCACCCACATGAAATCCTGTTGAACCGTAATAAGGTTCGAATTTCATCGACCGCTCTCTTCATGCCGCTGCCTGCATGGCATAATACGGCGATGGTAGAGTTGGGTAAACCCGAAACACGTGCTGATAGACCACATCAGTTCGAGTTTCCACATCTTGGTCCGTGTATTTGTTGACGGGAAGGTCGGTCTGATCGCTCCACAAAAAGTCCCGAATCGTCAGACGCACGGCATCACGGGTCGCCTCCTTGTCCCGCCAATGATCGATACGCAACTTCTCGGATTTGAGTGTAATCAACAGGCCGGCTGCGACCGCTTTGATGCGCTTGCGCTCTTGCGACGACAGATCGGATTTCTTCAGCAGGTCGAAGACAGCCAGAGTTTCCTCATCCAACCCCTCACGCACAGCCCGACTCTCTTCCTCGTCCATCGCCTCCACGAAGCGCAGAAGCTCCTCAAAAGTTTGGCTGTATTTCGATCGCTTCATCCACAACGCCGTGCAACTGACGGATGATGTCGCTGATGTCGGCTTGCTCACGGTCCTGTAGCAGACTTTTGTAAACGATGTTGATAGCGCCGTACTCGTGACGGTAGGTGTTGACGCCCGCCACCGTCAGGCAGGCCTTGAATTTGGTGAACACGGCCCGGCACAT
>PIVW01001556.1 GCA_003353825.1 Chloroflexota bacterium | reverse complement strand
GCGCCAACTTTCTTCAGGCGGGCAATTTGACCGGATACGTCTTGGTCCTGTGTGGAGACGCGCGCGTAGCCGAGGGTGTCGCCTGTTCGGTTCATGTGTGTCTTTTAACCGTTCGTTTTAAAGGCAGGTTCAGACGCGCCCCGAGAATACGGCTTTTGGCACCTGGATGCTGTCTCATTATTCGTCTTTATATTATGCGGTGTCTCATAATGATCAACAACATTTTGAGGACACATACATGTCACGACGATCCCTGCTGACTTCTTCAACGCGACAAGAGCTATTCGGCATTCCAGAAGGTCCAGAGCATTTGGTTCGCTACTACACCCTGAACAGAGAAGATCACGATCTGATCCGCACACGGAGGCGCAACGAAAACCGCCTCGGTCTGGGGTTACACATTGCACTATTGCGGCACCCAGGCCAAGGTTGGACCGAGGGAACGGAGATGCCTGAGTGCTTTGTCACGTGGCTGGCTGAACAACTTGCCATACCGAATGCTAGGTTGGCCGATTATGTTGTTAGTCGCAAAACAAAATCTGAACATT
>PIVW01000216.1 GCA_003353825.1 Chloroflexota bacterium | reverse complement strand
GAAATTCAAGGAAATTCAGGAGGAATCCTGAGAAAATCATAAATTATTTGAATTTGCCACGCTGAAGGTATTGTAGGCTGCAACTTAGGCATATTCCCTCAAAATGGCGAAGGTATTGAGATCTGGGTAAGTCTTTGGCCTGGGTAGCGCTAGGGATCGTTATTTTGGTCGTGATTATCGGCTTATTCAGAGGGGTCGACTTGGAAACGCTGTTCCTGACAGGTGTTAGCTTGGCGGTCGCCGCCATTCCCGAGAGTTTACCGGCGGTCGTCACCATTACATTGGCATTGGGGTCGCAGCGACTGTTAAAGCGCAATGCCCTGATCCGCAAGTTACCCGCTGTCGAGACTCTGGGATCAGTTACGGTGATCTGTTCAGATAAAACTGGAACTCTCACCGAAAACAAAATGACAGTTACCATGCTCGATGTTGCGGGTAACTCTGTCGATATCGAGACATTGGTTAAACGAAAAGGCCGACTCCATCAGGCGCGACTGTATGGAGATAGCCCCGGCGATCTTACAGCGCTCAGTGTCCTGATTCGGGCAGCGGCGTTATGCAACGACGCCATTCTCAAAACAGACGGCTCCGACGATGTCCACACCCTCGGCGATCCCACAGAGGGAGCGTTATTGCTGGCTGCAAATCATCTCGGCTATGACCAAGCTGCCTTAGAAGCCGAATGGCCTCGAGTTGGAGAAGTGCCATTCACCTCTGAACGTAAACGCATGACAACTGTACACAGGATGAGCCCAGAGGTTATGACATCGGATGTGCCATGGCGGGACGCGCCCTATGTCGTACTCTCTAAAGGCGCCGTGGACAGTCTTTTGGATATCGCTTCTGGCGTACTGATTGATAACGAGATTGTGGAACTGGATCAGAAGTATGTGGAACGTATCGAAGCGACGAATGCTAGCCGAGCCAAGGAGGGCCAACGCGTGTTAGGGGTCACGTTTCGTATTTTAGACTCACCTGAGATCCCCGATGATGATGATCTCGAAGCCGAGAAAGTGTTTGTCGGCCTGATAGCGATGATGGACCCACCCCGTCTGGAAGTAAAAGGGGCGGTCGAGACAGCACGGGCGGCAGGAATTCGGCCTATCATGATCACAGGCGACCATCCTCTGACTGCCCTCCGCATTGCCGAGGACTTGGAGATTGCAGATGATGAGCGCGTTATTACCGGCAAAGGGCTATCCGTAACATCGCCTGAGGCGTTGAAGACTCTGGTCGAAGAGGTATCAGTTTTCGCTCGTGTGGCGCCAGAGCACAAATTGAATATCGTGGAAGCGCTGCAAAACAATGGACATATCACGGCAATGACCGGTGACGGTGTCAATGATGCACCGGCGCTAAAGCGAGCGGATATCGGCGTTGCCATGGGTATCACCGGCACCGATGTCTCCAAAGAAGCAGCCGACATGGTCCTGTTGGACGACAATTTCGCCACCATTGTGGCTGCTGTCGAAGAAGGACGCGTGGTGTATGACAATGTGCGGAAGTTCATCAAGTATACGCTGTCCAGCAATGCAGGTGAACTTTTTGTCATGCTGATCAGCCCTTTTTTGGGCATGCCTTTGCCCCTGTTGCCCCTCCAGATCTTATGGATTAATCTGGTTACCGATGGTTTACCAGGCCTGGCATTGGCCATTGAGCCGGGCGAAAGGGGGGTCATGAAACGCCCACCTCATCCACCCAAAGAGAGCATCTTTAGCCGTGGTCTAGGCAGCCAGATCATCTGGATCGGCGTGCTCATGGGCTTGGTTTCGGTACTGCTGGGTTATATCTCTTGGCGCATCGATCCCGATGGCCCCTGGCAGACGATGGTATTCACAACCCTGGTGCTCGCTCAGATGGGCAACGCCTTAGCTACTCGTTCCAGCCGGGAATCGATCTTTACCATTGGTGTATTTTCGAACCCTTTGATGGTCGGCACCGTTTTGCTAACGGTTGCGTTGCAACTGATCCTGCTCTATGTGCCGCCGCTGCAAAACGTATTTAAGACGGAGCCACTGGCGGCCATCGAACTATTGATCTGTTTTGCTGCTGCCCTCGCAGTCTATGGCGTGGTAGAATTTTACAAGTGGATTAGGCGGAAACAAGAAACACAAATGTAGCTATACGCCTCATGCCAACCTGCCATCTAGCATTTGCAAGAGATCTTGCAATTCAGTGACCTGTTGGCAGGGCATGTCAGTAAATACACCCCGATCATTGAGTAAGATCGCATCCCAACCGGCGTTTTGGGCGCCGACGATATCGGCGTAATAGTTATCGCCGATATAGATGACATCTTGTGCGCATAATCGACCTGCGCGAATCAAGCCTTCATCAAAGATCTCCCGACGAGGTTTCCAGATACCGATTTCACCCGCAGCTAACGTGAAATCAAAATAGGGGTCGATGTTCAGGGCGACCAACTCATCGACAAATGGTTTTTCGCGGTTGGATAGCACACCTAGAGTGATTCCGGTTTTGCCAAGGGCTTGCAGTGTTTCGAGCGCACCCGGCATTAAATCAGAATCAGGTTGGTAGAATTCCCGCACGTGGCGACCAAATGCTTCGATGTCCTCTTCCTGGGGCGGATGTCCGGCATGTTCCATCAATCGTGCCAGAAAACGAGACCAAATACCACCATCGCCATAGGTATCCACATCCATAATTAATTCGGGGCTTTGCGCCCAATATCTGTGTACCCATCGCTCGGTCAAACGCCATTGAAAGGGTTCGATCTCGATATCTAGTTCCAGCAAACAGTCATGAAGCGCATCCATAAAACGGGGTTCTGACTCCCGCAATGTGCCATCAAAATCGAAAACTGCTGCCTGATATATCATTGCAAAAAAGTTCTCCTGCGCTACCGGTTGCTCATGCTCAATTTCAGAATCATAGCCCAGGCAGCGCCTACTTAACAAAATCTGACGGCCGGCTTTTCGGTCTGACCCCGATCCCAGGTACAATAACGTTGTGGTATTGCGTATTGCGAAAGAGTTTTATTTACTTGAGACACCACGGCTCTTTCGGAAATCGGTGGTTCCTACCAGAAAGGTGTGGTTCGTTAGCACCACAATAACGCAACACGTGACCTTCTAAAACCACACGAAATGCTGTTGAACCAAACACCATGTACGTCGTCGAGTCATAGCGATACGATGGATTATGACGAGACTTATTCTTTGTCGAGAGCCTCATGAGACATTCCCCCATGCCTGATTCCGTCCCTCTTTCTGTTACTCGCCCACTGTGGTTGCTCCAACCGCTGCTTTGGGCCTTTACCCTGTTGTTGGCCGCGTGTGCTATTCTGCCACCCACCGCTGAACCCGAGAGAAGGTCCCCGCCCACAGCCACACCAATTTCTGCAGCGGTAACGACCCCCACACCAGAACCAAGTTCCGATCCTACTCCAGCCACCGCCATAGTAGAACCCTCTCCTGTACCTGTACCTGAAACTGAACCTCTAGCGCTGTTCCTCTCACCAGACATCCCTTGGGATATCGCAGGTCCGTTGGGGGCGACGCTGGCGGCCGGACAATCTTCAGGGGGGCAGCCGATTGCTTTTGTCGCAGAACCTGAGAACGCAAGTGTCGTGCTTCAGTGGGGACCACTAGAATCGCAGTCAACTGGCAAGACACGTTTTCAGCGCACTTATGTCCTGGTCGTGCCCTTTGCCACTGTTCGGGATGAGATCACACTGGATGAGTTCATCGCCCACTGGCAGGGCTCGGGCCAGGCGCCACTTCTGCTTGGCGATCACACTGCGGCCGCATTCACAGCGCTCTATGGTGAACCCGGAGCAACCCTTGTTCCCGAATCCGACCTGCTTATTCAATTACAAAACACGCCTGGTTCCGTGGGCCTGATCCCCTTCGACCATGTAGATCCGACTTACAAAGTGCTACAGGTGGATGGAATCAATCCTCTAAACAACGCATTCGAGCCTGTCGGAGATCCCCTTACCTTTGCCCTTACCCTTCGCGGTCCCGGGAGCGAGATCATTCTGCCGCTAATCGACGACGCCGGCATTGCTCAAACAAACCGCGACCCCAAACTACTTACCTCCCTGGTCATGACCGGTGTCACCGTAATGGCCCGTCTCACCGCCGCCCGCATGGCTGCCGATATCACGCATGTCAGCAACGAGATCCCTTTCATCAAAGGCTGCAAGGTCAACCCCTCAGCCAACAACCTCACTTTTTGTAGCAAACCTGCATATTGGGCTGCGTTACAAGCCATTGGCGCAGATATCGTCGGTCTCAGCGGTAACCATGTCAACGACTTCGGGCGCAAAGGGGCACGTGAATCCATAGCTTTCTACCGTGATAACGGTATCCCCATCTATGGCAGTGGTCTCGATACAGCCGAAGCATGCGCTCCCCTAATGTGGGAGCACAATGGTAACAAGTTTGCCTTCATCGCTGCTCTAGCATACTGGCCGAAAAGCGCCTGGGCAACTGACACGAAACCGGGCGCCTGTTATTACTACGATAACAAGGCTACGATTTTGGAAACCGTGCAACAGCTCAGTAGTGAAGTTGACGTTGTTAGCGTGGAGCTACAGCATTATGAAACATATCATGCCAAACCAACAGTCAAACAGGTCCGAGAATTCCGAGAGTTGCGACAGGCCGGAGCTGATATTGTAACAGGTGTGCAGAGCCACGTGCCGCAGGCCATGGAACCTTATGGACTTGATGATTTAGGCAGCGCCGGTATCATCGTTTATGGTTTGGGAAACCTCTTCTTCGATCAGATGTGGAGTTGGAACACGCGCAGTGGTCTCATTGCTCGCCATATCATCTACGACGGTCGGCTGATCAATACAGAAATCCTTACAACCATGCTGCATGACTATGCCCAGCCTCGTTGGGCCAATTCTAAGCAACGTGCTCGCATGTTACGGCGCGTTTTTCAAAGTACACCTGACAAACCCAACCCCTCGTAAGAACGCCAGGTTTCGAGGGCAATCAACTCTCGAATCCTGGCATGACTATTCCCAATGATTTTTTCTAGAGCTTACTGTTTCGTTTTTAGTCTAATAACGCATTCCCGGAAAGTTCGAATTCCATGCACCCTAATCATCCTGCTGTTGCTCGTTGCTTGCAGTTCGAGGGAGCAAGCACCTGATGCATCTACTACACCCATACCCTCTGTTGATACGATCCCAACGGTGTCCGCATCGCCGGAGTTAGCTGCATCGACAGCGGTCGGCGACATGTCGACGCCAACCCCGGCTCCAGCGCCGACCGCCGAGCCAGAACCTGCGTCTATACCTGTGGCCATCAGCGCCAATGTCCCTGCAGCGCTCCGCCAGCCTCTAGAAAACGCCTTAACGGAGATGGGCGAGGCAGGAGATGGGCGACCTGTACATATAGCCGCTGTTGTCTCGGACGTTGTTAACACCATTGGCTTTGTTCCCAGGCAAGATGTACAAGGACTGCTGTTAGCCGAGCGCGTTTATGCTGTAGTCGCACCCTTCGACACCGTTCGTGATGATATCTCCCTGCAAGAGCTTCAGTGGCGCTGGTCGGGCCAGGGAGAGGCACCCCTGTTGGTTAGTGAGGATGGGGCCGTCAGTCTGGGGCCGATTTTTGGCAGCTTACCCGCAAACATGGTTACCGAATCCGACCTCTCTGGCCAACTCCGGCAGCAGGATGGGGCTCTTGGTCTCCTGGCATTTGACAGACTTGATCCCACGTACAAAGTCATTTCTGTCGACGGTATAAGTCCCCTTAGCAACCAACTCGATCCAATGGCGTATCCTGTCGCCGTTGCCTTGAGATTGGCCGGCGCCGATGCGGAATTGCTGCGAACACCATTATCGGGTGTTATCCCTTACACCAATCGCGATCCCGACCGGCTCACGACCCTGATCATGACCGGTGTCACCGCCATGTCGCGCGGCACCGCCGAGAAGATGGAGGAGAAGGGCTATCTCTATCCTTCGCTGGTCATATCCGATACGCTCAGCGCCGCCGATATTACCCATGTCAGCAATGAAGTGCCCTTTGTCGCGGGTTGCAAAGCTGACAATTCGTACATGAATCTGACCCTGTGCAGCGATTATCCTTACTGGCAAACGTTGCAAGCCATCGGAACAGACATTGTGGGCTTGAGCGGCAATCATGTCAACGATTTCGGGCGGGAGGGCGCCAGGGAGTCTTTGGCGTTCTACAAAGAAAATGACATCCCCATCTACGGCAGCGGCATGAGTGAGGACGAAGCTTGTCAGCCACTCTTGTGGGAGCACAATGGCAACACGTTTGCCTTCATCGCTGCTCTGGCCTGGTGGCCTGAAGAAGCGTGGGCAACCGAGACCGAGCCAGGCGCCTGCTATCTTTACAATAATTATGACGACATCTTGGCAAACGTGCGTAAGCTGAGTGATGAGGTGGACATCGTCTCCGTCGAATTACAATATTGGGAAACATACGATCCCTGGCCGATTGAAGATCAGGTGCTGGATTTCAGGGATCTGCGCGCGGCCGGCGCCGATATCGTCACCGGTGTACAAAGCCACGTGCCGCAAGCCATCGAGCCCTATGGTCTGGGGGCTCAGGGAGGAGCGGGAACCATTGTCTATGGACTTGGTAATCTATTTTTCGATCAGATGGAGGACTGGTCTACAAGAACGGGCTTGATTGCGCTCCATACGCTGTATGATGGCAGTGTCCTTAACACTGGGATTCTCACCACGGTGCTTGAAGATTACGCTCAACCTCGTTGGACAACGCCTGAGGAACGAGCAGGAATTCTCGAAAGTATTTTCGCCACCGCTCCCCCACCCGGGGCCTTGTCTCCCGAACCAACGCCCTCTCCTGCACCACCACCGCTGGTAGAAAATGACCAGGGAGAGCCCGCAGAGCTCGAGGCAACACCTGCACAGACATCAGATGCAGGTGCTGATACAATCACGGCGCCAGTATCAGAAACGGCTTCGGCTGGAACTTCAGGTTTGCAGGCGCACCCCGGTTTGCCCTGGCCTATCCCTGTCGAGCAAGCTGAGGAACATTACTGGCTAGCTCCCCCTGTGGGAGCTGAGGCCAACCGTATCCCTGCCGCGACCTATGCTTTTGGCAGTACGGCCAACGGTACCTACCGCGTGCATCACGGCTCCGATATCGCCAATCCCATGCATACAGCTTTGCTGGCGCCTGATGCGGCAACTGTTGTTTATGCTGGTCCTGACGACGAGGCTCACGTTTTTGGCCCGTATCCGGGATTCTATGGCAATGTCATTTTCTTCCAGTTGGATCGTGCCTGGCGGGATCAGCCGGTTTATGTACTCTACGGGCATCTGCAGGATGTTATGGTGGGCTCAGGTCAGCATGTCGAGCGGGGTGAGAGGGTGGGGGGCACCGGCATGGCCGGCATAGCGATTGGCCCACATGTGCATGTGGAGGTACGTCTTGGCGGTACAGGTTATGACGACACCTACAATGCCGATCTTTGGCTGGAACCGCCCTATGGCTATGGCACGATCGCAGGGCAGGTGGTCACACCAGATGGGCGGGCCTGGCATAATAGCCGCTTACATCTCTACCGCTTGGGCGAGCAAGGATCCCGCCTGTTCCGCATTATCCCAACCTATGCCGAAGACCCCGGCCTCAACCCCGATCCCGACCGGGCTGAGAACTTCGTCTTTGCCAATATCCCGGCCGGTGAATACCAGCTCATTTTGCGTCGTGGCCGTCAAAACTTGAGGCAACGACTCACTGTTTTGTCGGGCCAAACCACATCGGTTAATTACGTGTTGCAAGAGTGAAACAGTTGCTGCATATGCGCCGGGCGATGGCCATGGCTGTCGATCTGGATATGGACGCCGGGCCTTCGCCAACCAGAAATAGTGCGGTGGTATGGCTCAGGCCTTGGTTACGGTTCTTTTTTCGGGAGATGTATCTTTTTGGGCGATACTTCCTCACCAAGCCATTCGTAGACGGTGGGTAATTCTCCCGCGGAGATTTGCTGCCACTCACCAGAGTCAAGGGTATTCGCCATATTCACACAGCACCACCATCGTTGTAGGCAAGTATCTCTTGGAATACTTTCAGAAGTCATACCTATGAGCGTCTCGATTTACTGGCGATGTTGGCGCCAGAAGTCGAAGCAGAGGTCGAAGTCCGTTCAGATATGGGCCTGTGATTTCACCCAGGTCTATGACATCATGTTTCGATCCCTATTCATTTTTGTAATCATTGAACATGCTAGTCGCCGTATTTTGCACGTTGCCGTCACCGCTCATCCTAACGATGCCTGGGTCTCGCAACAACTACGAGAGGCCACGCCTTGGGGTGAAGGACCGAAATACTTGATCCGAGACAATGACAGCAAGTTTGGACAGCAGTTCTCGACAGTGGCGCTCGGAACTGGTATCAAAGAGATTCGCACGTCGATAGGCGTCCCCAACATGAATGCTATTTGCAAGCGATGTATGGGAACCCTGCGCAGGGAATGTTTGGATCACATGATCATTCTCAATCAGAAGCATCTCCATGGCGTCATCCAAGAGTTCACGACGTTCTACGACCATTCTCGACCACATCAGGGCTTGCAGCAAAGAATCCCAATGCAGCCACCCGATCAACCTGGAACAGGAAAGGTGTTTGCTTTCCCTGTCTTGGGTGGTTTGCACCACGATTATCGCCGTGCGGCCTGACGATTTTGCTGTCGGATGAGCGAAGTAGCCAGCACGTGTCAGAAAAGACACTGTGGCATCTACAACACCCTAAGTTCGAGCAGATTTAAGGCTCGAACATGGGCTATTGAAACTTGCGAAACTAATTCCACAGTAATTTTTCAACATACTGCTCGTTTAGGGGGAACCCAAATACTCAGAACTGTAGACTTCAAATGCAGACAGCAGTGAGTAAATTCTTCATAATATCGTCATAAAATCGCCAAAGAAATGTCATATCCATCCCATAAAGTTATGTGATGTCGTAGGTCGCAAATCGGGGTCAACAATCACCCATCGAGTCCGAATGAGACCCGATTATGTGTGCCTATATAACCTTTGGTGCTAGTTTCAGAGACTATTTCTGCCCAAAACTGATCAAAGTGCCGACTTTACGCCGAAATTGGACATCTGCTCAGTCCGGTGTTCAGCACATACAAGATTTTACCGAATATTTTGTATTGGTCAGATACACTTTGCTCAAATGGCCCACGCCTTTTTCGGAGCCGACATCCCTGAATGACGGGGTTTCAACCGCGAAAATGACTGATACTGGGGAAGTTCATTCCTCAGCCGATGTGCAACATGCGCTTG
>PIVW01001555.1 GCA_003353825.1 Chloroflexota bacterium | reverse complement strand
GACCGATCCGCACAGGGGCAGGGGCCGCTTAAAGGGTTTGAGCGCAGGTAAGGCAATTTTCTCTAAGGCTCCAGCAACAGCCAGCCCCTTGATAACGCCAGCCGAAACCCCGGCCGCACCGGCAAGATCGCTCCCACGCAATAGCGGGCCTTCACCAGCAATCTCCAGCACCCGTGCCCGTTGGGCGGTAAGGCGATCTGGAACCTTTCCAGATGTCCGGTAGCCGTAAAGAACGGGCGGCGGGTCAAGTGCGGCGGGAGCCCGCAAAATCATACGCAGCACCAGGCCCGGGCATGAAAGTGTGTAATGGGCCACCCAGTCTACGAATTGCCGGTTTAAATCGGGCAGCGGCGGGGTATTGAAGACATGTGCTATCTCGCGCAGACGCTCTGGCTTTTCGCAATCAAGCGCCGGGCGTGGCTCACCCCAGACAACTCCGATCCGCACTTGAGAGCCCAGAGGCACCTTAACATATGTTCCCGGTTGCACCGCCGCCTCAACCGGCACCAGATAGGAAAAAGCACCCTCAAGAGCCAGAGGCAAAAGGA
>PIVW01000764.1 GCA_003353825.1 Chloroflexota bacterium | reverse complement strand
GGCTGATATCCTCCTTTGGTTTTGCGATCATCCTCAGGCCACACCTACGGTAACCGAGTTATCAGAAAGAGTCGGTTCCACCTCTGGGCCGGTAAAATCGCTGGCTTCAAAGGAATGGGTCGAGATCAACTCCTCTGGTCGGGTTTCGCTGGCCCTTCCAGCCGTTGGTGTACCCGCCGCACTCATCAGCATGCGCGGTTCAGAACGCTTCCGACCTGTACTGGATGCTTTGGCCGCTGCCGGAAATACATCGCTCCCGCTGGCGTCATTGTACGAATCGACGCAAACCGACGCCGCCTCATTGAGAAAGCTTGCTGCTGCTGGCTTGATAACGCTCAGTGAAGTTGAGGTCTGGCGCGATCCTCTGGCGGCTCGCGTTTTTGAACCTGACATACCACCCACATTGACCAAGGATCAGCAACTGGCCTGGGAGCGTATATCAGCAGGATTGGAGCTGTGGTTGGATTCCGAAACGTCGTCAGGCAACCAATCATCTCCTACCTACCTCTTGCATGGTGTCACCGGCAGCGGCAAAACAGAACTTTATTTGCGGGCGTTGGCCCGGGCCGTTGCCGCGGGGCGGCAGGGCATCGTTTTAGTGCCGGAGATCAGCCTGACACCACAGACGGTTCGACGTTTTGCCGCGCGTTTTCCCGGCCGTGTGGCGGTGGTCCATTCCAAACTCTCTGATGGTGAACGCTATGACACCTGGCGGCGGGCGCAGTTGGGAGAGATCGATGTCGTGGTAGGCTCCAGATCCGCCTTGTTCACCCCCTTCCCCGCTATTGGCGTCGTCGTGGTCGATGAGGAGCATGACACTGCCTACAAACAGATTCGCACGCCCCGCTATCACGCCCGCGATGCCGCCATCGAACTGGCACGTCTCAATGGGGCGATCACTCTACTTGGTTCAGCGACACCCTCGTTAGAAAGCTCGTTCCTCGCTCGGCGAGATGTGTACACCCTGTTGTCGTTACCCAGGCGTGTGAGAGGGCATTGGGCCGTGGAACCTTCGGCAGAGCCTGTTCACACAGAGCCTGAGATGCTGGAACTACCCCCAGTAGAGATCGTGGACATGCGAGATGAATTGCGCTCGGGCAACCGCTCCATGTTTTCGCGACCGTTGGCGCAGACATTGCGTGGCGTGCTGAACCGTGGCGAACAGGCGATTCTGTTTCTCAACCGTCGCGGTAGCGCCACCTTCGTGTTCTGTCGAGATTGCGGCCATGTCATGCGTTGTCCCCGTTGCTCCGTACCCCTGACCCATCACAGCGGCAATCTGCTCATCTGCCACCACTGCAATCATCGTGAATCGATGCCTCGCAGTTGTCCCAAATGCGGCAGCCGCCGTTTCAAAGAATTCGGTGCAGGCACGCAACGCCTGATTGATGCACTCAAAGCGGAGTTTCCCGAGGCACGCCCCTCACGTTGGGACCGAGATACAACCGCTGGCAAGACCAGTCACGAAGATATCCTCCAAGATTTTATCGACCACAAATCGGATGTTCTAGTGGGGACCCAGATGATAGCAAAAGGCTTGGACCTGCCCCTCGTCACCTTGGTGGGTGTTCTCAGTGCTGATGTCGGGCTGTTTCTCCCTGATTTTCGAGCAGCAGAACGTATTTTTCAGGTCTTGACACAGGTGGCGGGGCGTGCAGGCCGTTCGGCCTTGGGCGGTCAGGTCATCTTTCAATCATACCATCCCCAGCACTATGCCATTATCGCTGCCAGCCACCACGATTATGCCGCATTCTACCGGCAGGAAATGTCCTTCCGGCAGGAGCACGCTTACCCCCCTTATCGGCGCTTGACTCGTCTGCTCTTCACTGACAGCAATCGCGATCGCTGCGAGACCGAGACCTCACGTATTGCTGCGGCCCTAAAAGAACGTGCACGCAGGATTGGTGAACCCTCCTTCGACCTCATCGGCCCCGCCCCCGCCTTTTTCAGCAAAGAACGGGGGAAATTCCGTTGGCACATGCTCTTCCGCAGCGAATATCCGGCCAAATTGCTAGCAGGCGTGCCTCTCACCCCCAATTGGCGGATTGATGTGGATCCTGTGGATACGTTGTGACGTACTTGTTTAGCGTTAGACGCAAAGAAAATGGTTTGTCAATGATAAAAGTCCTATACAAAGAAAGGCAATACCGCAAAATCTACTACGGCAGTAGGGAGATGAAAGGACGCTCGTGCGAATACTGCACCGTTATCCCCAGTTTGGCTGGTTTTTTGTTTCTGAAACCGTGGCATTATTCGCCG
>PIVW01001554.1 GCA_003353825.1 Chloroflexota bacterium | reverse complement strand
GATCACGAAAGTGTGGCTATCGGCGATTCTGCACTCTATTCCAACACGATAGGACGTTGGAACACCGCAACTGGATATCATGCCTTATATTCCAATATGAAAGGAGAGGCTAATACAGCAACTGGATACTATGCCTTACAAGCTAACACCGGAGAGGTGAATACGGCCCATGGTTCTCGGGCGCTCCGTCACAACACCACAGGAAGTGACAATGTAGCCAATGGTGCATCGGCACTCTTTTACAACACCACAGGAAATTACAATGTGGCTATCGGTCGTCAGGCACTCTACTCGAACATCGGTGGAGTAGGTAACACCGCAACCGGATACCAGGCCTTATATGATAACAAGGGAAGTTGGAATAACAAAAACAGGTATACCGGAAGCTATAATACGGCTCATGGTTATCAGGCGCTCCATTCCAACATCGATGGAATAGGTAACACCGCCCATGGTTATCAGGCGCTCTATTCCAACACCGATGACATAGGTAACACCGCTATTGGATACAAAGCCTTACGTCTCAATAAAGTAGATCATAACACCGCT
>PIVW01000215.1 GCA_003353825.1 Chloroflexota bacterium | reverse complement strand
CGTTCATTACCGGGCAAGGTGAAGTATTCCAGATGGGCATTGATGTTCCCAGTCTTCCAATCATGGTTGCCCAGCGCCGGGAAAAAGCGATTTTCTGTCCCCCCCTCTCCGTAACTACCTAGATAAGGGAACATGAAGTCATGATAGTATTGGCCGATATTCCTGTCAATCGTGCTCGCTTTCCCATTTGGGTAGTTGTTGTCACCCACTGTCACCACATAATCCACACCCCAGCGATGCACCATATCCGCCACATCTTGTTCCCGTTGCGAGGCATTGCCAAAATCCCCAATGACTGCCATGCGCAATTCATCAGTGCAATCTGAAGGATCGCCAACAATCACGTCATCGACCTCGTAGACATTGCGGCTGGGGCCGTATTCCCACCAAGCATAGACAGTGGCACTACCAGCCAGAATAATGATGACGGCTACTATTATCGTCTTGATCATGCGATTTATCATCATTCTCCTCTAGTCGTCCCCATGATGCGCGCGGCCCATCGTGTACTTTCGTGTTGGGCAAATACCAGCATGAGCATCACATCGTTACGATCTGGGGTCGGTGATTGCTGCGGCGCACAACCAGTCAAATTAGGGGACAATGACCGGCAAGGCACCCGGAATCACCTTCATGGAGATCGGCGTGCGACCAGTGTATTCACCATCCGTCCATACCGGTTGATCCGGGTCTGTATCTATGGAGATTTCTCTGCCCTGTCGCATGTACTTCCTGGCGTTCTTCGTATCAAGGTGCAGCACCCGGTCAACTGCACCAGATAGGGAGTGCAAGTCTTGTGCACTTAAGAGAAAAACATCCAGCAGTCCATCATCCACCTTTGAGAGATTGCCGGTGATGGAAATACCTGTGCCCGCTCTAGCTGCATTGACCACGTAGATCTTCACAGCTGCAAACTCAAAGCTTTCACCATCAATGGTGACCTGATAGTTCACTTCTTTCACATCCTTCGCACGATGATATGAATCGATAGCATAGGCAAAGGTACCATACTTGTCTTTGGATTCCCGGCTGGTTTGCTGTTCCGGTTCTATGCCCACGTAAAGACGTTGGATAAAGTAGCCTTCATCTAATTGCACTACGTCCACATGCCGTACCTTATGATCAGCGCAGAGTAGTTCTAACGCCGGACGCAGTTTGGTGGGGGTTCCCATCTCGTTGGCAAATCCATTGCCGGTGCCGCCGGGCAATATGCCCATTAACGCATTGGTGCCTATCAGGCCATTGGCAATTTCATGTTGCGTGCCGTCGCCGCCATAGCCGGCGACAATGTCGAAGCCTTCTTCGGCCGCCTGTCGGGCAAATGCCGTCGCATCGCCAAATCTGCGGGTGACCGATACGCCCCAATCAATATCGTGCTGATGGAACACGTCATTGATGGTGTTGAGAATGGGTTCATCTTTTCCCGCTGCAGGATTAATCACAATATGTATTCGGTTTTTGTCAGTCATGAACGTTCCTCCGAGCAGTATCAGGAGTTACACTATTGAGTCTAACCATAGTTTGATATCAACAGCGCAACTCCCAATGAACTAATGAGGCGTAAGTGATGAAGAACTGGCCGATCGAGCAACCGCCTCCATTTCGGGCAGGCGGTTGCAGGTCTCGACCTCCCAGTTACGGTTTGCTCTGATCTGCAATATGATCAAGTGTTTCTCTGCGAAAGGGCATTCAGATCACAGGTTGGAGACTATTCATCTTCAGCGGCCTGTTCAATAGCATCTGCGACGTCGGCCATGACCGCGGCTTCGCCCAATTCTTCGGCGCCGACGGCGATCTCGGCCACGCCTTCCGCGGCCAGTTCGCCCGCTGCGTCGCGCATGCCCTCGGCCACGGCTACTTCCACCAGTCCTTCAGCCGCCAACTCAGCGCCGGCCTCGGCCAGGTCTTCACTTCTGACGGCCATGCCGCCGGCCACAACCAGACGGGTGAGACCCTCTTCCATCTCGTTTGCGCTCAGGGCGGCGACTTCGACGCCGGTGGCGGCCATGGCGGAGGAGAGTACTCGTGTTGCGCCGGCTTGCAGCATCGCATCCACCGCCAGTTCATTCAACTCTTCGCTCTTGATTTCCAGGAAGGCGGACAGGATCGGCATATCTAGCATGGCCACGACATCCCCGGCAGCCTCCAGTTGTCCGGCGATGGCGGCAATGTCCATGCCCGCGGTCAGATCCTCTAAGGCCATCATGCCCACCAGAGCGGATTGCACGGCGATATCCTCGGAGGTCGCCAGCAATTCCACGCCTTCGGCTATGTCAGCCACGCCGGCCGCGGCGACTACTTCGCTGAGAACGGCTGCCCGTTCGGCTACGATAGCGGCGTCAACGCCACGCGTGATGTCGCTAGCTCCCGCTGCCAGTACCTCTCGGCTGGCGTCGGCGGCAACCTCAGCGACTTCAATGTCATCAAGACCGGTGGCTACGTCGAGAATACCTTCCGCAGCCTCAAAATCGCTCTCTGCGCCGACTAGATCGGCGGCTTCCTGCAGTTCATTCTTCATGTCGTCAGTCATGGTTATCTCCTTGGAGGTAGTCATTGATTGTTTTGGGATAGGTGATAGGTTGTTTGATGGCTTCAATCATGCGCCATCTGGTCGATACAGACCGTGACGGCCAGGATAGTGACGTCGTTCTGGCCAGTTTCAATCTCCACGCCGTAGGCGTCGCGAACACGGAACCACTTTTTGGAAACCTCAGCCACCTTGTCTCGGCCTTCGCCAATCGTGTATTCATGGTTGACGATGTTGCCTTTGACTTCCAAATCTGGACCCTCTTTAATTTTGACGGTGAAGCGGTCACGCACGGGTGAGATCAACGCCTTCTTGACCATGGCGACTTGTTTGCCGGATGCATCTTCAACTTCCATGCTATCCTTCACCCGCACCTTCCGTTCCTGAATTTGTACCAGTGTATTCCCGCTTCTGTCCTTGAACTTCAAGGTGTCGCGCACGCGCAGTGCCTTACCATCTACCTTGTATATCTTGTCTCCTTGAGCGTTTTCAATCCAAAAATCGTCACCAATCGACACGAGTTTTTCACGCATCATGTAGCGATTCGTGTCGCCTGCACCCGCGTGCCGTTCTTCTCGTCTTGCTCGACGTCGACTCATAAGGGTTTACCTCCGTAAAAATGAATGGGTTAGACAAAGGATAGTGTTCAGTCAAGCGTAAAATGATGGAAGTGTCATTCTGAACGAAGTGAAGAATCTTCAAGCCACGCGCAGAGATTCCTCGTTGCACTCGGAATGACAATCCATCATATCATAGTTGACTGAGCAGTAGTGTGTTAAGTAAGGGCCGGTATGTCTCATATAAAAGCGAGATCGCTTCTGCCTTTCGTATAAGGAGTTCGGAGCGAAATGATCGATTGCTTCGGTTGAAATTCTTTCCGAACTCCACTTAGGACTTAGGACAGATTAACTTGCCGATTTGCTTCCTGATATGACGGTAGAGTTCCGCAAGTTATTGAATTCTCGGTCCTTAGGGTTAAGGTTTTCTGGGTTTTGTCGTTGTTAGCCTCCTCCTATTGTGGGCGAATCGGTCAGGGTATCATCATCAACAAAATCGTCAGTTTGGCTAGGTGATGTCTCCACCAACCACTTCTCTGCAACAGCCAATGCGGCCAAGGTCGATTCACCCGCTCTGTCCGTCGCCTTAAAGACATTGTCCCTGCCTAATGTTTGAATCAAACCCGTTTTCTCGAATTCACCCAGGCTATGTTCGCCAACGCCGGCCAGCATCAGGCGACACTTTGCCGCATGTAGATCCTCGGCATAGCGAGCGAGCACGTTTAGAACGGTGCTGCCCAGGTCGGTGCGGCCGCGCAGCCGCAAGATGACAAGGGCATGACTTGTTTCCTCCCCGATATTGGGTAGTGCTTCTTCAAAGGTAGTTGCTGAAGCGAAAAACAGGCTGCCGTATGGGATCAAGATCGTGATTCTCGAGGAGGGCAGAACCTCTGGCGGATCTTGTTCCAGTGGGAGTTGACCTGGCTTGTAAATCCACTCTTTGATGGCAATCGTGTTTGACATTTGAACCACAACGAGCAGTACTGCTAGGGCCACTCCCAAGAGTACGGCATACTGAAGGGGGACAAGCAGCGCTAAGACAAAGGTGAGGATCATTACGACCTGTTGCATCAAGCCGGTGTTCCAGACCATGCGGATATCGTCGGGTTTGAGCGTGCGAAAGCCGACGACGATGAGCAGGCCAGCCAGGGCGGGCATAGCCATCAAACCTATGGCGCCGCCAAATAATGCCAAAGCCACTGCCATCGTCACGCCGGCCGTGAGATTGGCCAAACGCGTTTTAGCCCCACTGGTAACGGATAGTGAAGTGGCGGACAGCGACCCCCCCACAGGCATCCCTTGAAACACGCCACAGGCGACGTTCGCCGCTCCCTGACCAACAAAATCGCCGGAGGGATCGGGATATTCACCATCTGGATTGGCGTAGTTTTGACTGACCCCAGCTCCCTGTACCAGACCCACGATGGCCAGGGAAAAGGCTGGTACTATCATGGGAGCCAAAGCGAACAAACCAGGAAAGCTTGGGCGGGGTAATTGGCTTGGAATATCAGCGATGTCTCTGACCAGGGCCACTGTGTCCCAGTTCAACAACGTCGGTATGGCGGATGCCACAATCAAAGCGACGACCAAACCGAAGCTCTTTAGAGCCGTTTTTTCCAAGATAAGGATCAAAAGAATGGAAAGTATCCCGATTGCCAGGGTTTGGGGGTTGATTTGGTTAAAATTGAAGATCAAATCAAGGGTCTGCGCCACCTTGTTCGCACCTGAAGTATCATAGCCGGTCAGATCGCCCAGCTGGCCTAAGATGATCAGGATCGCCACCGCATTGATGAAGCCGGTCATCACAGAGTTGGGGATGAAACGCAACAGTTTTCCAAACTTGAGTAGTCCGGCGACGATCATAAATACACCTGTCAGGATGGAGAGCGCCAACAGGAAATCCAGGGCGTTCTCTCCGCCGG
Source organism: Chloroflexota bacterium (assembly GCA_003353825.1). The sequence continues at coordinate 4,272 of PIVW01000215.1, read as the reverse complement.
ATGTCACCTGGGGCACGCTGGCGATGATAAGCGCCATCGCACTGGTCCCCTGCACCGACATGTAAACCGAACTGGTAAAAATGGAGCCTGTGAAAACACCCACCATGTAGGCATAGACGCCATGGATAGGATTGACCATGGCCAACAGACCATTAGCCATACCGTCAGGGATGCTCTCGATGCCTAATGTGATGCCCGCAGAGACATCGGCTGAGATTGTGTTACGATTGAAAAAGAATCTTGACATGGTGATCAATCCTTAAGCAAAAATCCTGAGCATTTATTATCAACTGTTGCGACGCCGCAAGCAAGGACTGCTTCAGCGCCATTTTGGCATCCATAATAACCTGTTATCTGTTGAGATCACGAATCATCTCCTTGATCGTCGCCAGATCTTCCTTTAGATGAGCGATATCTGCTTCAATGTGGGCCGCTTCCATCTCGGTTTCTACCTCTGCATCTGATGGCCCTATAAAAACAGTGGCAAGATAACTGGTTAGAACGCCATAGATCGCGACCCCAATGAGCATCAATGGCACAGCCAGTAGCCGGCCAAGATTAGATACCGGATACTGGTCCCCATAGCCAATCGTGGTCACGGTCACAAGAGCCCACCAGAAAGCATCAACGCCGGTTAAAATGTTAGCATCCTGAGACCGGGACTCTACTTGCAGTACAAACACAGAGGAGATACTGATGAAAAAAACGGCAACGAGAATCGTAACCAGCAACGCGCTCCGCGCCCGATCTGCAATGAAGTCAGCCCAAAGCTGTTTCGAATCTTCGCCCCGGAGAGATCGAATGATCCGAGCCAGGCGACCCAATCTGGCCAATCGTAGAACCGCCGTCAAAGGTAGAACAGGAATGGAGGGGATACTGCCTAAGATATCTAGCCAGCCCCCCTGCCTGAAGAAGTAGCCCCGGCTGTTTGGGGCACGATGCAAATTGCTCAAGAAATCACCTAGGAAGATGAAACAGATCAGCGTGTCGATTAAATGTAAAGTTGATTTCGTGGCCTGACTGAGCCAGGGTACCAAGAGTGCAACCATGATAATCATAGAATAGAGGGTCATTATGAGGATGAATACATTGTAGGATGTGCTATAAAGCTCGGTGCTAGTGGGCTCTCCAGTGCCAACGTATTCATCCTGATCCGAGGTCATTCCGACATCTTCCTTGATCAGCAACTTGCTGAGTGGGCTCTCAGGATGCATCCCCGGTGGGCTCTTCACCCGATTCCTCGGGTGCGGCTTCGACGACGGACTGTAATTCCACCATCGCCTCATCCGACACCTCGTATGTCTCGGTCTGGCCACCCAATACGGCCAGTTCGACTGCGATCTCACTGGCATCACCCTCTTTGACCATAACGCCCACAGCTGCTTTGCCGCCGTCGAGATCATTATTGAGTCGTTCCTTATCCTCTTTGGATATCTTCAGCCCTTTGTGGAACACAGAGCCGATTCCGGCGCCTACGAGTGCGCCACCAATCAGGCCGAGGCCGATAGTTAGACCACCTGTAAGGAATGCGCCCAAGCCAAATATCACGGCGCCCTCCCCGGCACGGCTGTGGCCCAATTTGTGGGTCTTGATCTTTCCTTCCTCGTCTTTGACAATAACGCCGGTTGCACTGATTTTGGCTCTGTCGGTGCGTTTGGCCCAATGTTGGATCGCTTCGGCGGCGACATCAGCCTCGGCTTCGTCCTTAAACATTGCGAGTACCAGTTGGTGACTTGACATGTGAACTACTCCTTGAAATATTGAATTGAATTCGCGCTTGAGAAAGACTAGTACAGCGAGGCGTAAATATCCGGTATTTTTCTAGCGCTAGCCGCATCCGAGACGCGGCGGGTTTGGCATCCCGCCGGGTCACGGACCCGGCTAGCGCAGTAGAAACCGTTGACTCACTTACGCCGAAGTGTACTAGCAGGAGTTACGCAGTTGAGCTGATTCTGATCTCGAATGACTGGCTTTCACGTGAAAATAAGTGCGAAACTTGATGAAATCGTTCAACTGCGTAACTCCGATGATTAGGCCGCTGCGGCCGCTGCCTCCTCAACCGGTGCTGCCTCATCATCATCATCATCTCCTTTACCGAGGTAGGAGCCTATGACCGTACCCACGACGATCTGTACGAAGACCAGCGCCACAGCGACCCCCAGAATCGCAGGGTCATTGTCGAAGGCGATGGCGATGGCGGCGAAGACGGGCCCAGAGTTGCTGCCGGGCTCGATCATTGCCGTCGCTTTGCGAACTGGTCTGCCACCCCTGGAGATAAAATAGCCCAGCGCTATCATGATGACGACGAACAGCGCCTGCGCCAAGATCGCACGATCACCGAGCAGGTCCACGATGATGCGGAAGCTGCCCAGCAGGGCCAGCACGATAACGATCAACAGCGTGATGTTGGCGACTTGCTGGACCGTCGGTCTCCATTCCATTGCGTTCTTGGGCGTCCAGTGACACACGGCCATGCCCACCACAAAGGGGATAATCTGCAAGACGGCCACGGTTATGACCAAATCAGCAACCGGCAGCGCGAAATTATCACCCAGGCCGGCGGCGCCGATCATGAAGTTGGCCATGGGCGCGAACGTGAAGGTGCCGATAACCGCCAGCAGCACCTGCAACCCGGCGGCCACGGTCAGATCGGCTTTGGCGCTCATCGCAAATTTGACGCCCAGCGGGGCGCCAGGGACGGCCGCCAGCAGCAGCATGACGATATAGGACGCCGCCGAGAGGCTGAAGATCGCCGACAACCCCCAGCCCACCAGGGGCCGGAGGACAAAGGCGGTGATCAAGACCAGGATGAGCAACACGACGTTCCTGAACACCCCCCCCAGGGCTTTCGTTGTTGTCGCCAGGCCGGCGGCAAACATCGTGGCCATAATCATGATGACCAGCGAGGCGTTGAATAATCCACCCATCAGGGCTTGGACAGTTTCCATGATTCATTCTCCTTTTCTTCATGTACCTGGACTGTCCCTTATGGACATATCCACGATTAGGTTGTGTCCTGGGCTTTCCTTGTGTGTCAGGAAAGCCCAGGATTGAGTGTGAAATCTACAGTAAGCTAGCGCCCTCAGTCGTAGCCTTCGAAATCAGCGCCGGGCCCGATATTCGGGTACTGTGCTGCGCTTTGTGCTACCTGACCCAATAGTCCCGCAGCTATGCCGATCACCCAGGCGTAGGTGAGCTCGGCATCCATTAGATCTATTTCTTCGTGGGGATCGTTGATCAGGTCCATCACCATCGGGACCTGCCGCTTGATGTACGGCGCCGTCCACGAGTACTCCTCGGTGTAGCGGAAGTGCACTTTGAAGCTCTTCCATTTCACCGAGATGGGCTGGGCGTCGACACCCATATAGATGTAGGAGTCACGGCCGGAGGTTTCCGCCTGGCCCAGCATGTAGGCCGACATGTCCATCCCATCGATCGGCCGGTCAGTGGGAACCCGGTCCGCCTCATCGATGAGTCCCGCCAGGGTTGGATACCAGTCGAGGGCGGCGACGATCTCGTCGGTGACCACACCGGCGGGGATTTTGCCCGGCCAGCGGATCATCGCGGGTGAGCGGTACGAACCTTCCCAACCGCCACCGAAGCAGCCTTTCCAGTAGCCGCCGGTTCCGAACGACTCTCCCTTGGTGGCGCCACTGCCGTTGTCGCTGGCCCAGACGACGATCGTGTCATCGGCGATGCCGAGCTCATCGAGGGTATCCAGGATCTGACCAGCGCGATAATCGAGTTCGGCCAGGGCCTTCGGCCCCGCGTGCGGGCTATTCGTCGCGTCCTCGAAATCGGGGTGAGGAATGCTCGGCGGGTGTATGTTAGTGAATCCGACGTAGGCGTAGAACGGCTGGTCTTCCGCGTGCTTGCGGCGGATGAAGTCGATTGTCTTGTCGGTGATCTTCTCATCCATAAGGGGACGCGTCTTCAAGTTGAAGTCGTCGACCTCCTCGTAGGGCTGGCCTTTGACGGCTTGCTTGATCTTGGGGCGCGGGAAGTTGGGGGGATACAACGGATGCGCAGTCCAGCCGGCTTCATCGGAGGACTCGCTGATGCCCCACCACTCGTCGAAGCCCTGGGCGGTTGGGATCCTGTCGGCGACCTTGCCGAGATGCCACTTGCCGAACATCCCGGTGGCGTATTCGGAATCGGAAAACAGGTTCCCCATGGTGTACTCCCACGGCGCGAGCCCGTAGGGAGAGCCATCCAGCGGAACCGAAAAGGTGCCGGAGCGGACCGGCATGCGTCCCGTCATGACGGCACTGC
>PIVW01001553.1 GCA_003353825.1 Chloroflexota bacterium | reverse complement strand
TGGGCGGCATATGCCCAGCATTCATGACCAAGAGTTCATGACTGTTGGGTTCTAGTTCCAGATAGATCAACGTTGCGAATCGACCGGGCATACCATCGCGGCAAAGGATTCGATTCGCCTGAGCCCCAATCTCCTTAGGTGATGTATTATCGGTGGTGATGGCCCGTAACGTCGCCTGGAGTTTCGCCATGAGCAGTGCGGCGCCAAGCCCTTTACCGGAGACATCTCCAAGCATGATTCCTAAATGACCATTGTCATAGGCGAGATAGTCCACCAAATCACCGCCCACATCATTCGCGGGGCGGGTGAAAACCCAGATGTCCCAACCGGCCAGTGCTGGATGGTCGTCAGGCAACAACGCCAACTGAACCGCTCGGCCGACGGCGAGTTCATCGTGGGCCAGGAGTTTGTCTTTGAGTTCTAACATCAAAACCACCAGAATTATCAGATAGCTGAGGAATCCCGGGTCAACAGTAATGCCCAGATGCTCGCTACTAAACGAGAGGGCGCTAAACCAGGGTATGATGAAACTGATCAACAGCATTATCC
>PIVW01001552.1 GCA_003353825.1 Chloroflexota bacterium | reverse complement strand
GGCAATACCACCCTCCCTCCCAGGATCGTCGATTGCGGTAGACGGCGATGCAATCGCCGAATCAATGCCTTTATTGCTCGACCCGAGTGCACATGGCATGGCCAGGCTAGTTGGTTCGATTTTTCGGTGCGTTGTGAAGCCGATCTCGGCACAAACACAAAGCGTATCTTTTTGTGCCGGATGCGATCTGAGAGGGGTTGGGCATCATCGGATGGGGGCGCCGTTCGTGCGCCACTGACATTTACTATCTCAATCTCACCATTTATTATTCGTATCCCATCACATCCAGTTCCGCAGGATAGGAGTTGGTATCTCTGCTGCTGTTCTCCGGTCCTACCACGGAGATTCCTTTCCGACGCGCTGCTCTGCTCAAGTGAAAACCCGCCGACAGCTGTCGGCACCGAGAAGGGCGTCAAATGGACCAACCCGAAGTCACTTGTTACCATTGCAACTCTCTGGGCGCGTATCTGTACCATTGGTCTCGCCCAGAAGTGACAAGCAGCACACATTAGGACCTAGTACAACGGCATTGTCAGAGAGCATCCGCCTCG
>PIVW01000214.1 GCA_003353825.1 Chloroflexota bacterium | reverse complement strand
GATTTCGCGTGGTGCTGATTTTTTCCACACTATATCTAGGCGCTGGCACAACCAGCCACTAGGTGTGGGGGCATCATCGACTGAAATTCGTGATCGTCACGCGAAGTCCCAAAGAGCCGTAAGCGATAATAGAGAGGAACAAGTATGGCTACACAGCCCGGAATTGAGGAACGCAATCTGCGTTTCAAGCGATTACGAGAGTCGATGTCGAGCGCGGGTCTGGATGCACTGATCCTGGCCGGCAAAGGCCACTGGTGGACAGGTCGCGGCTATTTTCGTTACCTGACCGACTTCCATCTGTGGGCTCACGACGGTGCCATCCTGATGCCATTGGCGGGTGAGCCGATGTTGACGCTGACCAGCGGCGCAGTGGCTGAGATGATAGCGGAGAACGACTGGATCACCGATGTCACCGGCGATCCAAAGATCGTCGTAGAAATCGCTCAGGCAATGAAGCGCAAAGGGCTGACCCAAGGCAAGGTCGGAATCGCCGGCTACAGCCAAACCATGGGCATCGGCACCTACGAGATCCTCGCCAGCAGCCTGCCTGACGTCGAATTCGTCAACGCTGACCGGGTCATCGACCAGGTTCGGGCCGTAAAAAGCCCCCTGGAAATCGAGCAAAACAGGGAACTGTGGGTTCTGGCCAAAGCGGCCATGGAACGCTTCGTCGAGGTGTTGGAGTCGGGCAGGACCCAGGCAGAATTGGCTGCCGAGGCTTGCAAAGTCATCCTGGCCGGAGGTGGCCGCGACCTGCTGGTATTCTTCAACGGCGACATCCCCGGCGAGAAAGTCGTCACTCTCGACGGACTGGTGGACTACCACATGGAGGTTACCGGGCCGAGTGGGCACTGGTGCGAGTTGAACGTCACCTGTGCTTATCGGGAACCCACCCGGTTGGAACTGAAACTGATGGACACGGAGTTGCGCGCCTACGATGAGATGCGCAAGCAGGCCAGACCCGGCGTGAGACTCAGCGAACTGACAGCCACCCTGGAACAGGTGTACGTGGAGGATGGCTGGAAGTTAACTGACAGGCAGTCCCCGCATCACGACATCCACGGCCAGGGAATGGATGCCATCGAGTGGCCGCTGTGGGGAAACTTGGATACAGACCAGGATGCTGTGCTGGAGGCGGGGATGACCTTCTCCTTCCACGCCCGACGCAACGTCGAACCGTATGCCGGCTTCACTCACATCGACGAGAATATCGTCATCACGGCGGACGGCGCCGAGCGGTTTTCCATACCCTGGGATCTGCGTTGGCGGGTAATGCAATGAGAAAAGAATCACTAAAGTTTTACCGAGATTTAGGTTTGACCCGTGCCGTACGTTATGCTACGCTCATCACGTTGTTTTTGTCGGCTTTCGACATCTGTGTGTACAATGCTTTGTCTGGCAAACGGGTCATCGCCTACTGCGTCCATCCCTATCCTCCCGGTCACCCAGGTAAGGAGACCTCCTGGTCATGATGATCGAGCTTCCGCCTGAGGAATATACCGCAAGACTCGACAGGGTTCGAGAAGCCCTGCGGGACGCAGAAAGAGACGCCCTCTGTCTCTTCAGCGCAGTAAGCATTCTGTACCTAACCGGCTTTCGACACTCGCCGAGCGAGCGCCCCGTGGTTTTGCTCGTACCAGCCGAGGGTGAGCCGGGTATCCTCGTCCCAGAGTTGGAAGAGGCGCATCTTCCTATCCGTGTGCCCTGGCTCAAGACGGTACAGGTCTATCCCGAGTATCCTGATCTCCGCCATCCATTTGAGTACCTTTTTGAGCTTATCACCAGGATGGGCCTCTCGCCCGATCGCCTGGCGGCCGACTCCCTATCTTATGGAGCGCCGGGTTACCGCGGCCCCTCGTTGTCCGACGTGCTGGGCGGCATCGAGATCGCAACTTGGCCCTACCTGATCGAGGAAATGCGGATGATCAAGTCCCCGGCCGAGATCCAACTGATCCGCAACTCGGTCATCTTCGGCAATATGCAACACCGCTTCATCCAGGACATCATCGCGTCAGGCAAGACGGAGATCGAAGTCAGTCTCGTGGCTTGCGCCGAGGGGGTGAGTATGATGTTCGATGAATTAACGAAGCTGGGCATCGACTATATTGGTCAGGACAACGGCAGTATTCCCGTGCCTGGAGGGCTGATCGCCGGCCCCACCAGCGCCCTACCTCACCCGCTTGACACCAACCGCCCCATGGAAGAAGGCGATGTCATCATCAGTTGGTCTGGCGGCGCCATTCTGGACGGACACTCCAGCGAACTTGAACGTACAATGATTTTAGGCACGCCCACTGCCGAGCAGCGACGGCTCTTCGACATCATGTGCAAGGCCCAAGATATTGCTTTCGAGATGATCCGGCCGGGGATTCCTTGTAGCACCGTAGATCAGGCGGTCTACGATTTCGCGGAGAATATGGGCGTGCTGCATATGCGCCACCACCACACAGGCCACGGCCGCGGCTACGAGGGGCATGAGATGCCATTCTTCGACCGCGGCGATGACACCATTCTGCAGCCAGGCATGGTAATGAGCGTAGAGCCAGGATTCTACGCGCCAGATATTGGCGGTTTCCGCCACTCCGACACCATCGTTGTGACCAACACGGGCTGCAACATTTTGACGAACTATCCGCGTAGTTTGGATGAGCTGACGATTCCAGCTTAACCGCATCACAAAACTGCGCTGTCCGTTCCAGCCGAGTTGGCAATCAGCGAACCTAAAAAAACGCACTTGCTGCGAACAAAGGAGGTGATTGATAGCATAGAGATAAGCATTAAGTGTAGGTTGGTAATCGACCAAGCGTTTTATCGTCGATCAAGAGAAAACCCATCGTCAACCGTTGACCTTTATCAAGGAGAGCCAAAAATGAAGAGCAAACTGTTTCTACCGCTCAGCCTTATCCTGGTAGCCGTCATGCTGGTAACTGGCTGCGTTGCACCGGCCGCTCCAGCTGCTCAGCCGCCGGTCGTAGAGGAGGAACCTGCTGCCGAAGAACCGGAAGCGGAAGAAGAAGCCCCCGCTGAGATACAAAAAACCCTTACGGTCGGTATTGCCGAGGACGTCTCGGCACTGGATCCCCCCACAGACTGGGCCATCGTCACCACCTGGGTCGTTTCGAATATGTTCGACTGCCTGGTGTGGCGCGGCCGCGTAAACCATGATGGATTTGAACCGGCACTGGCCGAAAGCTGGGAGATCGTTGACGAATTGACCTGGCGCTTCAAATTGCGAGAAGGTGTCAATTTCCACAACGGTGAACCCTACAACGCCGAGGCCGCCAAATTCAGCATCGACCGCATCCTTAACGACGATCAGATGATCGTGCACTCGCAATGGACACACATCGATGAGGTGAATATCGTCGATGACTACACCATTGATATCGTAACAGCTTATCCCGTTCCGGACATGCTCTCAAAGCTCGCCGGCACGGGCTGTGGTAACGTTCCGCCCAAACTGGTGCAAGAGATCGGCAAAGAGGAATTCGCCAAGAATCCAGTCGGCACCGGTCCCTTTATGTTCGATGAATGGATGCGCGATGACCATATTACCCTCGTCGCTAACCCCGATTACTGGCAAGGTCCCGCGCAGATCGAGGAACTGACATTCCGCGTGATCCCAGAGCCCTCAACCAGAGTGGCTGAGCTATTGACCGGGGGTGTAGACATCACCGATCCGGTTGAGCCACAAGACTGGCCACGTGTCGAAGAAGCTGGCAATCTCGAATTGATTAAAGCGCCAACGACCCGAACAATGTTGCTTGTGCACCGCGCCGACGAGGGCTTTGTCACTGCAGATCCATTGATTCGCGAGGCCATCGATTACGCCATTGACGATGCCGCCTTGGTAGAACTAATCGGAGATATGGGCACGCCGGTAACTTCACGCATCACGCCTCCGACCATGTCTTGGAGCCCCGACTACTACGACCAATACAACTATGATCCCGAAAAAGCAAAGGCGTTGATGGAAGAGGCAGGATACGACGGTGAGCCGATTACCTTCCACTCCACCACATCCTGGTTCTTACAGAAAGAAGTGGCCGAGGCGACCGCTGCCATGTTATCCGCAGCCGGTTTCAACGTTGACCTTCAGATCATGGAACCAAGCACCTTCCGCGAACAGGTTTACTATCCCGAAGGGGCCAACGAAGAGATCATGATGCTGGCTCTGAGCAATAGTTTCTTCGATCCCTGGATTGCCATGAAAGGCTTCCACTCTGGAGAGACGCGCCAACGTTCCAATTGGGTCAGCGAGGATTTCGATGAACTCTGGCGGTCTGCCTTAGTGGAAATGGATCCTGAGACTCGGGAGCAGATGTTCCTCGACATGCAGGCGATTGTGGCCGAAGGACGACCGTACAACACGATGTATTTCATGAAGACTGCGTACGGCAAAGATTCTAGCCTTGAATGGCCGATCCCGCCTGATAACTTCTACTGGATGCACAACGCTCAATTTACCGAATAGCTGCCGCTAGACGAGGAGGGGACATCAGGTGATGTCCCCTCCTCGTTGAGGCCCCTATACAGGCCCACGAAAAATCATTCCAGGGAAGTCATCCCGTGCAACGATATCTGATACGCCGTGTGTTGGAAATCATCCCGACAATATTCATCCTCACACTGATCGTCTTCTTCGTCATCCGCTTGAAAGGTGATCCAATAGCTCAGTTGGCGCCCTTCGATCTGAATCAAGAGGAGATCCAAATGCTGCGGCATGCGTATGGACTCGACGAGCCGTTATATGTCCAGTACTGGAAATTCCTCTCCAAACTGGTTGTGGGCGATTTCGGCAGATCTATGCGCTATCACGCCCCCGCAATGCCGATTGTGCTCGAACGCATCCCTGCCACTCTGGAACTCGCTTTCGCTGCCCTGATTTTTTCGCTGGTTGTATCCCTTCCTCTTGGAATTACTTCGGCCCTAAAACCCAACTCTCTCCTGGATCTGGTCGCCACGACCTTCTCGGCCATTGGCCGCGCCATGCCGTCGTATTGGCTTGGAATCATGTTAATCTTATTTCTGGCAGTGGCCTATCCCATTTTCCCGGTTTCGGGTCGAGACAAGCCAGGCAGTATCATTCTGCCCATGGTCACTCTGGGCCTGGGACTGGCGACAACCCTGACCCGCATTATCCGCTCCAGCATGCTCGAGGTTGTTCGCCAGGATTACATCACCACGGCCAGGTCCAAAGGATTGCATGACCGCGTCATCCTCATCAAGCATGCGCTTCGAAACGCCTTGATTCCAGTGATCACTGTCTTCGCTTTGCAGATGGCGTGGCTTTTCAGTGGTGTGGTAATCGTGGAAACGGTCTTTGCCTGGCCCGGCATGGGGCGCCTGTTGGTCAAGGCGGTTCAGACACGGGATATGGCCGTGGTGCAGGCCGGTATATTCATCGCCGCCATGGCAGTCTTGGTCATCAACCTACTCACAGATGTCATCTATACAGTCGTCGATCCCAGGATCAGTTATGACTGACATCGAGACGCTATTTTAGTGCCGCGCTTTGCTTCATCAACCGGTGCCTCTAGCCTTCTCTGGAATACTCAATGACTGAAACATCGCCATCCATGCCCCAATTGAAACCGGCAAGAACACGACGGAACTATATGTTGAGCCGTCTACGCAAGAGCCCGGTCGGGATCATCGGCGTGATTATCGTCGGACTCGTATTCTTCATGGCCATTTTTGCACCCCTGATCATGCCCCATGATCCGACGGAATTCGATTTCAAGCAAAGGCTGGTACCCCCCGTCTGGCAGGAAGGAGGATCCTGGAATTATATTCTCGGTTCAGATCAAATGGGGCGGGACTTGCTCAGTCGGCTCATCATCGGATCACGTATCTCCGTTCTCGTCGGCATTAGCGCCGTAGTCATTGCGGGCTTTCTCGGAATCTCAGTGGGCCTTCTGGCAGGCTTTCGTGGCGGCTGGATCGACTCCGTGTCTATGCGTATTGTGGATGCCTTTTTCGCTATCCCCTTCATCTTGATGGCGATGACCATCGTAGGGATGCTCGGCCCCAGTGTCCTGACCGTGGTAGTGACCCTGGGATTGGTACAATGGCAGAGCTACGCGCGCGTGGTGCGAGCCGAGGTTCTAACTCTGCGGGAGCGCGAGTACGTGACCGCAGCTCACGTGATCGGTCAGTCCGGTTTGTGGATCGCCTTTCGTCACATCTTGCCCAACGCCATGGCCTCAGTGATAGTGCTGGCAACATTGCAAGTAGCCGCCACAATCATCGCCGAATCAGCGTTGAGCTTCCTGGGCGTGGGCGTGCAACCCCCTACCGTAACTTGGGGCTTAATGCTGGCCGATGGTCGCAATTATTTGGCCGGAGCCTGGTGGTTGGCAACATTCCCAGGCGTGGCGATTACAGTCACGGTCCTCGGTATCATTTTCCTGGGGGATTGGCTGCGCGATGTCCTCGATCCCAGACTGCGAGGAACAGGAGAAGCCTAGCCGAAAATAGTGGTCTGAAAGCTCCCCATTGGATACAACATATTTATTCACAGAACAGGAGAAAACAACACTATGAAAGTTGGAGATATCGTTGGACAGTCCGGTCAAAAGGTCAGAGGTCGGCTACTTGTCACCTATACGACGGCGCAGATCCCCGTCGAACTGCCCGTCACGATTGTCATGGGCGCAAAGCCGGGAAGAACGCTGGTGGTGACTGCAGCCCTGCACGGACGCGAGGCCATCGGCCCTCTTGGCCTAGGTAAAGTGCTACGAGAGATCGATCCTAGTCAAATGAGTGGCAACCTGATCGCCGTGCCCTGTGTGAACATGAGTGGTCGCGAGTTCGACCAGCGCCATGTCCTTTGGGACGATAAGGACCCGAACCGCCAGAAATCGGGCAAAAAGGATGGCACGGTCACCGAGCGACTTGTTTATCACCTGTTCCATGAAGTGATCCTGAAAGGTGACGCGCACGTCGATATCCATTCCAGCAGCTCGGTTGGGCTTGTCTGGTATACACTCTATCATGAGACCAAGGACACTTCTCCTGAGACGCTACGTAAAACGAAAGAAATGTCGATGGCGTTCGGTCTCGAACAAGTAATGGGCAAGACACCCTGGCACGGTACCATTCTGGAGGAAAGCATGAACGCGGGCATCCCCGCCATTACGCCCGAGGTCGGGGGCGGTGGGGATTTCTATCAAAACGGACGCAAGCAGATCGATTGGTGCGCTCGTGGCATTGTCAACGTGATGAAGTTGATGGGCATCTTGCCAGGTGAGATCGAGACTGAGTCGAACAAAGCGATCATCTGGGATGGTCATACCGAGATTTTGAATGACGGCAGAGGAGCGCTGATGCTTGTGGAAGCCAAGCGCGGACAGATGCTCAAAAAGGGCGACCTCTTCGCCATCAAATACGACCCGACAACGGGTGATGAGCTGGCCAGGTATTATGCGCCGGCCGACGGCACGGTTCTCAACACCGGCCTGGTCTGGCCCCACTGCCCACCGAATCAGTTCCTGGGTGTGTTGGGCGATAAAATGGACGAAGTCGATCTAACAACTCACCAGTGGACGTGGGAGTAATAGGCTATGAAAACCCTGGTGACCGGCGCCATCGGCTTCGTTGGGATCAACGTTGTTCGGCTGCTGGCCGAGCAGGACAATCAGGTGGTGGCACTGTACCGCACCCCGCCCGATCAAGACGCACTTGATTTTCTAGAGCCGGTTCGTGATCGTATAGATCTGTTGCCGGGAGATGTTGAGGATCAAGAGCAGCTGTCGGCCATTGTGCAGGAGCACAGACCCGAGGGCATCATCCACGGCGCTGCTATGACGCCAAGGCCCGAGACCGAGCGTGCGATGCCGGCGCGTATCATGAACATCAATTTCATGGGCACGATAAAGGCCCTTGACGCAGCCAGAGAAAATGGCGTTCGCTCGTTCGTCTATGTCAGTTCCAACGGCCTCTACGGCGGCATAGAGGACCCCACCAAACCGGTGACAGAAGATACGCCGGCTCGTGGCGATAATCTCTATGCCATCGCAAAAGTCGCCAGTGAGGCGGTCTGCAACCGCTATAAGAACATGTACGGGATAAACACCGTTTCGGGCCGCGTCTGCGCAACGTATGGTCCCATGGAAAGGCCGACTCGGTCTCGAACCGGAATGTCGGCGATCTGTGAAATGGCCAGAGCGCTGCTTGAGGGGCAGGTTCTGCGAGTTCGGGGTGTAGAAGTTGCCCGGAGCTGGACCCACGTTGCCGACATCGCAGGCGAGTTGATTGCGCTCCTGGAGGCTCCCAAACACAGCTACGATGCCTACAATGTCTCCTACGGAGTCGCCTACACTTTGCAGCAGGTGCTGGACGACTTCACAACGGTGGAGCCCAAGTTCCGTTACGAGATCGTCGGTCCAAATGGCGAGGCAGATGTGGCTTATGGGCGTGATGTGCAGCGGGGTCCCCTGGATATCACCCGAATGCGAGAGGATATCGGTTTCCAACCCAAGTTCGACCTGACAACAGGCATAGCAGACTACATGACTTGGTTACACTCAACGACTGTATAGTCTATTCAAAGGATAAAAAGGAACATTGTGAAAATCAGCAACATCGAATGTGGGCGTGGCGAACGCGCTTTTGGTTACATGCAGGTGGATGAAACCCGCGGTCGTATTCCGGTCAGCATTCCAATCAATATCGTTCGTGGATTAGAGGATGGACCAACCCTACTGGTAGACGCAGCGCTCCACGGCGAGGAGAACATCGGCACAGTCGCCATCGGCCAACTGCTGCGTACTATCGAACCCAAAGATATCAAAGGAACCTTAATTGCAGTGCCGGTTGTCAACACGGCCGGATTTGAGTTCCAAAAGCGAGAGGTGATCTGGGACGGCAAGGACTTGAACCGCCAAGGGGAAGGTGACCCCAATGGCACCGAGGCCCAGCGTCTTGCCTACGCCTATCTCAACGAGGTCGTGTACAAGGCAGACTACTGGATCGATATCCATTCCGGCGGGCCGGACGCGTTCGTGTGGTATACGATCTACGAGGATACTCCAGACCTGACACCCGAGGTGGTGGCAGCGAGCAAGCAAATGGCCCTGGCATACGGTTTGATAGATGTATTCTGCCGCACACCCTGGCACGGCACGCTGCACGAGATCTCCGTGCGCAGAGGCATCCCTACCATCAGCCCCGAGATGGGAGGTGGTGCAGACTTTATGTGGAACGGTTCTCTGGGATTTCGCGTGATGCGGATTTTCCTCGCACGATATCTAGACGTTTAACACAACCAGCCACTAGGTGTGGGGGCATCATCGACTGAAATTCGTGATCGTCACGCGAAGTC
>PIVW01001551.1 GCA_003353825.1 Chloroflexota bacterium | reverse complement strand
AAATCTTGTTTAATTGCTTCAATAGTCAGCTTTTCTTTGGTAAGCGCTAAAGTATTTTCAAGTTTAGCAAACTCAACGGCTGCTTTTTGTGCTTTATCAACAAATTTTTGACGTTCAATGAATCCTAATGTATCATCATCCGAAATATCTTGTAATATTTGACGTTCCTCAGCAAGTCCAGCTAATGCTTTTTCTTGTTCAGATATTGAAATAGTTGTGGCTAATTGTAAACGAAGAAACTTTTCTTGTTCAGTTATTGCGTTTGAAGTTGTTTCGATGTTTCCCTCAAATGCTTTTGTTACTTTGCCAATTGAATCGCTTACGCTTGATTTTTCAAGTTCAGTATATGTTTTTTCTAAAACTGTTAATTCGTCATTAAGTTTTTTCAATTCTTCTTCAGCTCCTTCAATACCAAAAAATACTTTTCCTTCGGCAATCGTTTTTAGAAATTTATTATATTTTATTTCAGCACCTACAAAAACTGAGGAAAATGAATCTCCAATAGCAGAAAATACCTCCCCTATTGCTGGTCCTGAATTAATAAGACTTTG
>PIVW01000213.1 GCA_003353825.1 Chloroflexota bacterium | reverse complement strand
GTTTTTGTCGATAAAATCGTTGGTCTTGAGCTAGGGGCCGATGATTATCTGACCAAACCCTTCAATCCGCGGGAACTTGTTGCCAGAGTCAAGGCGGTCTTGCGCCGGACGACGTACACAGTCCCCGCAGAGACAAAATCAGACGATCTCCTGGTAATAGAGGACGTCAGCATCGATATTCCCGCCAGAGAGGTCTACGTCCAGGGCCAGCTCGTAGCTTTGCGCTCAAAGGAATTCGATCTCTTGTTGGTGCTGTTCAGACATCCCGGCATCGTCTTGAGCCGGGACCAGTTGCTCGACCAGGCCTGGGGCTACGAGTATTATGGCGAAACCCGCACCGTGGATGTTCATGTCGCCCATCTCCGCAGTAAACTCGGCATCAGCCAAGTGGCTATAGAAACGGTGTGGGGGATAGGTTACAAACTCGTATTTTAGTCTGATGTTCAAATCTTTACGCGCCCGTCTCCTGATTTCCTACATCGTCGTCATCGTCGTCATTCTGTTCGCGGCAGGGTTGACATTGGCCCTACTGTTTCGTGGCGGTCAGGATCAGGTGAGTGAAGCGCGCCTCAAGGCATCGATCCCTTTGACAACGAGGCTGGTACGGGCGTTGACAGAGCAGGGCATGAATCCTGAACAGATTGTCGAAGAACTAAAGGTCAACGCCAGGGTTCCCCGCACCAGGGTACTTCTGCTGAATCGGGATAGGGTTATCGGCGATACCGGCGATGGTGCACTCGTTGGTCAGTCTGTATTCACAGATCTGCCCCCAGCGCGTTTGCGAGCGACGCTACAATCACCCGTTACGGGCATGTTCGGTACGCCATCGGGTGAACGTTTTGTCTATGCCCTGTCGGTCGCCCCCCTCCCTCAACCTCGAAAAAACCGCCGTACACCGCTCCTTGTGGCTTTGATTACGCCTCGCCAATCGTTAGCCGGTCTCGGAGAGATTGGACAGCTGTTGCTATGGGCTGCTGGCATTGCTTTGTTGGTGGGCCTGGCACTTGCCTGGCTGATCAGCCGCTCGGTGGCCAAACCCTTGAAACAGATCGCCGCAGCAACCGAACAGGTAGCGCAGGGCGATCTTGATGTTGACCTTCATGTCAAGGGGCCACTGGAAGTCGTACAATTAGCTGAACAATTCGGGAGAATGACAAATGAGGTCAAAACGTCACGCCAGGCTCAACGCGAGTTTATCGCCAATGTCTCTCATGATCTCAAAACGCCGTTGACTTCCATCCAGGGTTTTTCCCAGGCAATTCTCGAAGGTGTGGCCGATGATCCAGAACGTACCCAACGCTCGGCACAGGTCATCCACGACGAAGCATTACGTATGAGTCGCCTGGTCGAACAATTGTTGGATCTAGCCCGCTTGGATGCAGGGCAGATCGAATGGATACAGGCGCCGGTGGATATCGATGCCCTTCTCACTCGTGTGGTAGAGCGTCTCTCACCTGCAGCTGAACTGAAACACATTGACTTACATTATTGCGGAGAACAGGGTATCTGGCTGTTGGGTGATGCGGATCGTCTGATGCAGGTGTTTCTGAATCTGCTAGACAATGCCATCCACCATACCCCAGAAGGCGGGCGTGTGACCTGCTTGTTGAGACGCCCGCCGGGTGCAGCGGGCACAGCAGAGATTCAAATCGATGACACGGGCCCAGGCATTCCCCACGCTGAACTCCCCCATGTGTTTGATCGATTTTATCAAGCGGATAAAGCGCGTAGCCGCGATAATATGGGACTCGGTCTGGCCATTGTGCAAGAGATCATCCTCGCTCACGGTGGCGAGGTTGGGGTCGAGTCGACGGTTGGCAGCGGGGCGCGTTTTTGGGTCAGGCTGCCGCTGCGCGGCAAATGAGCGGCCCCGCCGCAACCATTATGCCGACATTGTCTGCTCGTGGCGGGGTCCATTTTGGCGAATTACTGTTACTGTGTGCGCCGCCTTATTCGCATCACGCCTGCCTTTTCCAGCAGCCGAAAGTAAGTCTCGATAGCAGGGCCGATGACCCGACCCGTCTCTAGCTCGACCAAATCGGCGATCTCAGCCAGGCTACGCTGCCCATCCGCCCAGTATTCGGCGAAGACGCGCAGCGTGCGCCAGTCAGGATCTTCCGCATAGAGTTTGCGCCAGACGGCTGCATCTGCATCTGCGAATGTAAAGAGGGGGAGCGGCGCCGCCATGTCCATGATGGGACCTCGATACAGCCGTTCAGGGATGAAATGGTCTGCATGTTCATGCCAGGCGCCCGGTTCAGGGTGCGGCATGGGTAAGGTGATAGGGCGGATCTGCCGCCGGCTGCGATCCAGCGCCCGATCTGTGATCTCTTCTATCTCGGGCTGTAAACTTGTTCTGTGGCTCTGTCCTTCACTCAAGCGTTGTAATGTCTCGATGGCAGCCAACGCCCGCCCTTGCCGATAGCTCGCCCGTTTTTGGATCTGGCGCCACGCCCTTGCCCTATCTGAGGGATCCTCCATGCCCAACAGCAGCGTCGTCTGATCCTGTAGGTATTGGCCAAGACGGCGCTCGTAACGAGAGACCAATTCCCAACCCAACCACGTCGCCTCTCGTTCGCCAGCTTGCGCCAGCCAGTAGAGGTAGCTTCCGGCAAGCACACCCGCCCGCCACAATGATTTCGGATCGACGTTGTCCAAGGTGTCGGAAGTGGTGTGATAAAAACGGTCGGGCCACTGGATAAGCATGGGCGTGGGGATGCCTACCGCGGGGTCAGAGGTGATCATATGATCGCTGCCGCCGCTAAAGCCTGTGCTGGCATAGCGAAAGAGCGGGTAGCGTTCGATGCCGCTGAGATTCAATTGTTCGTCAAACAGTTCTTCGCGCAGGCGTTCCAGCAGGTCGGGTGCGAAGGATGTCAGGGATTCAGGAGGGCGGTCGATTACCATCACTGCCCCGGTCTTCTCTTGATCTTCACCAACCATGTCCAGATTCAACCCGGCGACAATGGTGGGGATGCGCGCTTCGTGAGCCTCCAACCAGGCGTAAGTACCCGTCATCTCAGGGATCCACAGAAAGTGTAGTGTGCGTTGCAGTTGGGGCAATTCGCCAGAATGAAGCAAACGCTGCAGGGTCGTGGCGGTCTCCAACAGGCAGGCGGCGCCCGAGGCATTGTCGTTGGCAAATCCCTGGGGATGGCAAAGATGGGCCATGCCCAGCACACTTTCGTCAGATCGGCCTGGAATCGTGGCCAGGATCACCTCGATCTCGCCGTCATAATGCCGGGCGTCGATGTGAGCGCCCAGGGTGACGGTTTCACCCTTGTTCAATGCCGCTCGTAGCGTGTCACCCTGGCGAGGGGTAAGTACAAAACCCCAACTTTTCTCATCCTCGGGCAGCCACCAAAAGGAGGCATATTGGCGGGTATCGGGCAGATCGGTGCGGCTGCGACCGGGGGCATCGCCGGTAATGTGGTCGAAGAGCACACCGGCAGCACCCCGTTCGATCACCGCCAATTGGTAGGTTTCACGTATAGGAGACCGGCTTAGCACCAGCTTTCCGGCCACATCCAGGCCGGCGTAGTTTTCCGAAAGGCCATCGCCGGCGTCTACTACTGCGAACTCGCCCTGAATCGAGACACTACGCTGCACCACCGAGACGGCAGAAGCACGGTAGTCACAAAGACGCTCATCACCCCCTGCCCGAAGCCAATCCAATGTGGCCGTTCGGCAATCCCATTCCTGAAAAGAAGGTAGTGTCCAGAAACTGGCCTTTTCAGTGGCGGGGTATCGTTCGACCGTGACTGTGACACCGGCCTCTTGCAATGTCTCGACCAGCCAGTTCGCTGCCGCTCGATATCCGGGGCTAGCCTGAATGCGATGATGGCGGCTGATCTCGCCCACGTAGCGTTTCGCCGCCTCACCTGAGTAAGTTTGTTGCAGAGTCTTGACTAAGGGTTGGATGTGCATGCCATGCCTCCGAGTGGTGAATGTGGGCATGGTAGCATGGCGAGCAGGATTTAGGCGAAATGGCGGGAATTTCATACTGGGAATCATGAGGAGAAGGAGAAGGAGAGGGAGTGGCAGACACCATCATCTTGCTTTCAGCGCTCGATTCCTCTAAAATAGTGTTATGAGTTATCGATATCTCTTTTTCCCCCTATTTCTCATCGCGCTCGCTGCATGTGGTGGCGCCGGATCTGCGACCGCAACTCCCTTGCCGACCGTAGCGGCGATGGCGCTGGATATGGAGACGGCCACAGTTGCGCCGCCGGCTACCGATCAGCCGGCCGATACACCCCTGCCGCCGGCTGCAACAGATACACCTGAGCCTGAGCCAAGCGCCACTGCCACAACAGTCGCGATTCCCACACCAGCGTCGGATGAAGAACCCTTGGCGCTGATCGTTAAATTGAGCAACGGGGCGAATCTAAGGGCGGGGCCGGACACAGATTATGCCATCATCGGCGAGATCAAAGCGGGGCAAGAAGTCTTTTTACAGGCGCAAAATCCGGTCGGAGACTGGATACAACTTGATATGGAAGGCGAAGGTCAAACCTGGATTGCAGCCTTCCTGCTGGAACTGCCCGCTGGGCTCGACCTGCCCATTGCCACCAACATCCCCTTGCCCTCACCCCCGCCCACACCAGGCGATTCGGTAAGCATTGTCCAGAGTTCGATCACGATCCCAACCTATCCCTGGCAAGAATTCACCTCAGCCGCCATCGACGAGACTACCGGCTGGGAATATCAACGTTTCGATCAGGCGGCGTACGAAGCCAGTAACCCCCAGCCCAGCCCTCTCAGCTACCGCCTGGTTATTCTGGAAAACCAGTGGTTGCGCCTCAGTCTCATGCCCGACCTGGGTGGCAGGCTCTACCAGATGATTTTCAAGCCGACCGGCAGCAATGAACTCTACCAGAATCCTGTGATCAAACCCTCACCTTGGGGGCCAGAGCAACAGGGGAATGGCTGGCTGGCAGCGGGCGGCATCGAATGGGGCCTGCCCGTGGTAGAGCATGGGTATGCCTGGGGTGAGCGCTGGGGTTTCATCACGGAACCGGTTCCACCTGCAGGCAGTGTGACCCTGTTCGACAAAGCCCAGGAACAGATACATCTCAATGTGGATGTGGGGCTTGAGCCTGACAGTGCTGCTCTTATGCTTGATTTAACTTTCGAAAACCGCGGAGATGAGCCGGTCGATGCCGCCTTCTGGCTTAATGCCATGCTGGCGCCTGGCCCGGCCAACCACGTGGGCCCCGACTTACGCTTCATCATCCCCGGCGACATCAAACAGGTTCACTCGACAGGTGAATCCGATCTCCCCGGAAAAGGGGGCCTGTTCGATTGGCCGTTGCACAACGGTCGGGATATCAGCCGGCTTGGCAGTTGGCAGCGGTGGCTGGGCTTCTTCGCCCATCCCCAGGCGCAAGCGAACTGGGCGGCAGTTTATGACCTTGCGAGCGATGAGGGTGTCGTCCGCATCTTTCCTCCACAGATAATCCCCGGGGTCAAGAGCTTCGGCCTCGGTTGGGGTCAAGCGATCGATCCGGGGAACTTCACGGATGATGGGTCGACTTATGTCGAATTGCAGGGTGGACTCACACCTACGTTCTCCGAACAACGGAAATTTTCACCCGGCGATCAGGTCATTTGGCGTGAACTATGGTATCCTGTTGCTGGAATTGGTGGCATTACTGCCGCCGATGGCAATGGCGCCGTCCACCTGACACATGAGGGTGACGAATTGCGCCTGCGGATTTTCAGCACGACCACTCGTTCCGGCGACCTGATTGTAAATGATGCTCAGGGTGAACTGCTGCGATTCAACATGATCGTGGATCCTGCAAGCCCTGCCGACATCCTGTTACCGCCCGCACAACCACCCATTAGCTTTCAATTTGTCGAGTCTGATGGATCGATTTGGCAAATGGGCGAGTTATTTCCATGACGTTTGTAGTATGCGACTGATCGCCTTTGCGGCTGGAAACAGCGCTAAAGCGCTTACTACGAACGGATCAATTTGCAGGTCACGCTCTACCATGTTTGAGATGTTTTCTCTGCTGACACCGGCACATTTTTGTAAAACGCATGGCCTCTTATTCTTGTAGTATCTGTGGCGCGCGCCTCAAAGGCGCCCCCAATCGTTGTCACGTCTGTGGCAGTGAGATCGATTGGGATAAGGCCCTTGGTCGGGTGAGTTATACCGGCAGGATTCGACGGGGTCAGTGGCGCCGGCGGTGGTGGCGTACTCGGCTCATTCCTGCCATTCTGCTGTTCACGATTCTGGCCCTGCTCGTATTCGTGGGCGAATGGGGATTGCGGCAGAGCATGGAGCAGCGCCAGACTACAATTGACGAGACGATTCTTCAGCGTCTGCGGTTTGGGATAAGGGACCTGATGGAAGGGGATATTACGAGTGCGCGCGGTGAGTTCAGCCGCATGACGATGCTCGAACCCCCATCAATACCCGACCCCACCCCTTTCGAATCTCCACTTCCGGAACGAGAGGAGACAGCGGAGTTGGATGATGCAGCGTTGCGGGCAGCTGCAATCGAAAAAGCACTTATGGCGGCGCAGATGGAGTTGGATGCGAACAACTGGTCAGCGGCTATGGCGCAGCTTCGAGCGCTCAGCCAAGAGGATACAGGTGTTCAAGCCGGCCTGGTAGACCAAATGCTCTTTACGGCCCTTTATAATCAGGCGCTTACACTCGAAGCGACAGCTGATATCGCCGGTGCAGAACAATTGGTCGAAGAGGCCCTGCACTTGCGACCGGGCAATGTCAATGCCACCCGCCTGAAGCAGTCTATCGATCTCTATGTTAGCGGTAAAGCTCATATGGAGGGTGACTGGGCCGCGGCTATCAACGCCTTTACCGACCTGTTTGCCCATGATCCCGATTTTCAGGATACGCCCGAACAGCTATTCTTAGCGTACGCCGGCTACGGGGATAGTGTGCGTTACCCTGATCCCTGCCTGGCCGTCGAGCGCTATCAGTTGGCGCTGCAATTGCATCAGCACCCACAAGTACAGGCCAAACTGGCAGATGCGCGCCTGCGTTGTGAAGACACACTCATCGTCGAGAATTCAAACGATCTGCCAGTGCCACAGACAGGTGGGCCAACCCCCTTCCCGCAAGGGCGCATCGCCTACACCTATTTCGAGGATGCCCGAACCCATCACACGACCCGATTTTGGGATATCGCTGCCGGCATGCCCAGCGTCGAAATCGCTCAGGAGTCCTTGCAACCTGATGTAGGTCCCGAAGGTCATGTGATCGTGCGCTCCACCAATGCCGAGAATTACGGGATCACGCTACATGAAGGCCCCGGCCTTGCCCCCGTTCGCCTCACCGACCAGGCCGGCGACAGCCTGCCTCGCTGGTCGCCTGAAGGCAAGCGCATCCTCTTCTCCTCTACCAGCCGCACGGCAGATCGGAAATCGCATCTTTTTATTCTGGATCTGAGTACCGGCCTCGTTCTTGATCTGGGAGAGGGACAGGGGGGTGATTGGTCGCCCGAAGGCCGCCGTATTGTCTATCAGGGTTGTCATGGCGAAGCTTGTGGGCTGTGGATATACGACCTTGAAAACAGACAACGGTGGCAACTGACCACTACAGCCAGTGACAGCGTGCCCAGTTGGTCACCCGATGGCCGTTACATCGCTTTCATGTCCAATGGGCGCAGTCCCAGTTGGGATATCTTTGTGATCCATGCCGAAACCGGGACAATCCCCTTCTTTGCTCTGGAAAGCACTGTGGACGGGCTGCCTGTCTGGTCTCCTAATGGCGGAACCATTGCCTTTTTATCCAACCGTGAGAATGATTGGGCGATTTATGTTTGGTCGCTCGAGGATCTGTCTGTGAGCCGATTGTTCCCTGTTGAGGGCTTGTTGCCGGCCTGGCAAGAGGCGGGGCTGGCCTGGGAGCCTCAATGAGTTGGGGCTTTTTCGAGATTAGAGATTGGAGATTGGAGATTGGCGCTCTGTCAATCTCCAATCTCTAATCATCTAATCTAACCATAACGTTGAATTGAATTAGTTATTTTGCAGTGACGTCGAATGCAAATATTGACGCAGGTCTATCAAAAAGGATATACTAGCCTCATTGGCCCACCGGGGCGTAGCGCAGTTCGGTAGCGCGCTTGGTTTGGGTCCAAGAGGTCGTCGGTTCAAATCCGGCCGCCCCGACAGCCATGCGGGCGTGGTGTAGTGGTAACACAACAGCCTTCCAAGCTGTTATCACGGGTTCGAGTCCCGTCGCCCGCTTAGGCTAAGGCAACTCCAGTAAAGCCATTATCTCAAAATAGTAGTATTTTACTGGAGTTGCTCACGGATTTTACAAGAATGTTGGATAGTTTATTTTTTGTGAAATCCTAACAAAGAGCTGTCAGGAAGAAACAGCCTGGCAGCTCACTATACCAGGGGCCTTAGCTCAAGTGGTTAGAGCAGCGGTCTCATAAACCGCCGGTTCTCGGTTCGAGCCCGAGGGGCCCCACTGCGTCTGAACGTCTGGCCTGATTCTTCAGGTCGGGCGTTTTTTTTGTCTGGTCGGGTTTATCAAGTCCTGCTAACTACCTGCGCTTGCATGGTCTCTGTCCTCCAATACGTAGACATGACGGCATGGTGTTGAGCGGCCATGTAACCACTGGCGGGTTAGTGGGGAATGATGGAAGGGGGAAGAAGGGCGGGAGTATGTGAAGTTGACGACGAAGGGTGGGTTGTTGTGTGTGGTCGGGAATGAAGTAGATGGGGATAGATAGAGTTGGTGAGGGTGTATGATTGATATAGCTTGAATTGTCCTGTACAATGCTTCGTGCTAGTAGCACGCTATTTTTATCCCTTGGCATCGTCTCTGACTTTAGTGAGAGAAAACATTGGTATCACAGCAGCTTAGTCTATTTTCGTCTGATGAATACGCTGAGGTTCACTCAACGCTATTGACTGATGCTATTGAGAAATTGGCAAATGGCGCGGGGGGCGAGGCGCGCGGAGCCATCTTTACACGCCACGAAGTGGTTGATTTCATTCTCGACCTTAGCGGATATTCAGAAAACCATCAACTGTTTGAAAGACGTATTTTGGAGCCTTCGTTCGGAAAAGGGGATTTCTTGCTTCCTATCATACGTAGATTGATGGCCGCATGGCGATCATCGAGGCGTGAAGGATCTGTTCTTGATGACTTGCGCCACGCTATTCGAGCCGTTGAATTGCATCACGAGACATATCGATCAACGCGTTTCAAGGTGGTTGCGCATTCGTGACAAGTTAAGCAAAAGTGGAGAAAGTCAAATCGGATTCGGATAAGGAGAGAGGTCAAGAGGAAGCAACCGTTTACGAATACGTTTGATGATACCCAAATCCTGATTTTCAG
>PIVW01001550.1 GCA_003353825.1 Chloroflexota bacterium | reverse complement strand
GGGTTGATCCTGCTGATCTGGCAGCGACCTTCGGGCCGGGGTTCGCGCTGCGCGAGGTCACGCTGGAGGTGACGGATGAGCCGGTGACAGAGGGTGTGGTTGAGGGGGTGTTGGGGTGGCTGGGAGAGTATCCAGAAACACCTGTACTACCCGAAATAGATCCACACGATTTCTCATTCGCAGCGAAGCTGCGGCAAGGCTCATTTATTAGGAGACCTCACTAATGGCTAATGGTCAGATTTCTAAAGATCTCTTTTTATCCATCTTAGCAATGGATTCCTACAATCGCGGGTATGGCGCGGGCATAAGTGATGGCGAAGGCAGGAAAGATAGTCGTGGCAATGATGTAGATGGGCTTGGTGAAGCTGGTGCTCAAATTGGTTCCGCTACAGTATTAAACGTGCCCCTTCCTGAGGGGTCCGAATCCGCCGGCTTCTACGCCATCGCCTATGATGTGGATGCCTCTGGTGTTGACGGTTTCGACAACGATACCACCGTCATTTCCTATCGCGGCACGGATGCCGTTCCGGATTACACCACAGGTTGGGTGGT
>PIVW01001549.1 GCA_003353825.1 Chloroflexota bacterium | reverse complement strand
GACGCCATCATGCACTATTGTGTTGCAAATATGCCCGGTGCAGTGGCCAGAACCTCTACGATTGCTCTTGGCAATGCAACGCTGTCCTACATGCTGCAAATAGCAGACAAGGGCTGGAAATCTGCCTGCGCAGAAAATCCGCACATCAAGAACGGGCTGAACACTCACGCGGGCAAACTCACCTATCGGGAAGTTGGGCTTGCCTTGGAACTTCCCTATATCTCGGCCTATGATGCGCTTGCCGCCTGAAAAGTATGATCTGGTCGCGCAGGCCGCCCGATTGCGATTTGTCGATACGTAGTCTGTGCGTTATGTCACTCCTGGGTGCAGGCAGGGTGGAGACCTCAGATCGGAGCGCCCTGGCTGGCTACGCGGGTCTCCCGTCAGATGCCTTTATCAGGGAGTTTCGTTCAAAACCTGGCGCAGCACATCAATTAGTTCTTCGATATGCGTTCTGGTAATTATCAGTGGCGGCGAAAGCGCAATGATATCACCGGTAACCCGGATCATTGCGCCCTTCTCCCAAGCGCGCTGCAGGGCGTCCATGGCTCG
>PIVW01001548.1 GCA_003353825.1 Chloroflexota bacterium | reverse complement strand
TGCACATCTTGTCGTCTATAGTACAGTGATTAGGGTTGATCAAGCAACGCACTGGAGTATCACAAATAGATGATCGACAGATACAACTGGCCCAGGCCGCGGTAACCGGAGATTTGGAGAGCTACGGCAGATTGTGTGAGGCGCTTTATCCGGCCATGGTGGCCATTGCCTACAGTGTGCTGGCAGACCATCATATGGCGGAAGATGCTGCACAGGAAAGCTACGCCAAGGCGCTGGTGAAGCTACCCGGGTTGAACAAGCCTGCCAGTTTTGCGTCATGGATGGCACGCATATGCCGAAATTGTGCCCTGGATATGGCGCGGAGGAATGCCCGGATACACGGCATCGGTGATATGTCTCGCCTGCCAGTTGATGAACCACAGGAAGAAAACGAATACGTCCCGATTATTCGCCATCTGATTGATGAGCTGCCTCCTTCGGCCAAAGAAATGATCATGTTGCGATACTACAACAAGAAGTCCCATAAGAAGATGGCCGCAGTATTGGGTATGACCCAAGGCGCGGTGAGTTCCAAATTGCAGCGGATTCGAG